>JANOHN010000143.1:0-6422 GCA_031406505.1 Acidimicrobiia bacterium
TCGGGATCATGCCGTACATCACGGCATCGATCATCATGCAGCTCCTCGGTGTGGTGATCCCGAAGCTCGAGCAGTGGCAACAGGAGGGTCAGACCGGGCAGAAGAAGATCACCCAGTGGACCCGGTACCTCACCGTTGCGCTCGCGCTCGTGCAGTCGACTGGCTTCGTGTTCGCGCTTCACGAGGGCAAGGGCGGTCTCCTCGGTTCGGCGGGCTTCCAGGGCAAGGACCTCATCCCGAACTTCGGGGCTGGGCGAGCTGCGCTCATCGTCCTGACGTGGACTGCCGGCACCGCGATGGTGATGTGGCTCGGGGAGCTCATCACCCAGCGAGGTGTGGGCAACGGGATGTCGATCCTCATCTTCTCCTCGGTGGTCTCGAGCCTCCCCGCACAAGGCGGCCAGATCTACACCGAGGGCAGCAAGCTCCAATTCTTCGTAGTGCTGGCCATCGGCGTGGGGATGATCGTTGCGATCGTGTTCGTCGAGTCAGGGCAACGGCGGATCCCTGTGCAGTTCGCCAAGCGGGTCGTGGGTCGCCGTATGTACGGCGGCCAGAGCACGTACATCCCGTTGAAGGTGAACCAATCGGGTGTGATCCCCGTGATCTTCGCGAGCTCGATCCTGTCGTTCCCGGCGCTCATCGCGAGCATCCTGCCCAACAGCGGCTTCGGTGAGGACATTCGGAACTTCATCGACACAGAGCTGGTCAGCAACCAGAGCTGGTTCTACATTGGCTTCTACACGTTGCTGATCGTCTTCTTCGCGTACTTCTACACCGCGATCGCGTTCAACCCCGCGCAACAGGCCGACATCATCCGCAAGCAGGGCGGATTCATCCCCGGCATCCGTCCGGGTCCCGCCACCGAGAAGTACCTCGCCAAGACGCTCAACCGCATCACGTTGCCGGGTTCGCTGTTCCTCGCAATGATCGCCATCACGCCGTTGCTCGTGTTCGCCTTGTGGGACATCAGCCAGTTCCCGTTCGGCGGTACCGCCTTGCTGATCACAGTGGGTGTCGCTTTGGAGACAATGAAGCAGATCGACAGCCAGCTGATGATGCGCAACTACGAGGGTTTCCTCACCTAAACGAGATGAAGAACCGCGGCCCACGTCTGGTGCTGCTCGGGAAGCAGGGTGCCGGCAAGGGCACTCAGGCCTCTCAGCTCGCCGAACATTACGGCGTCTTGCATCTGGCGACCGGCGACCTCTTTCGTGCTGCGGCGCGAGAAGGCACCCCCCTCGGTTTGGAAGCTCAGTCCTACATGGATGTCGGCGAGCTCGTGCCTGACGAGATCGTGATCGGCGTCGTCGAGGAGGAGTTGGCTCGCTCGGGCGCTGTGCGCGTCGGCTTCGTGCTCGATGGCTTCCCTCGCACGGTTCGCCAAGCCGACGAGCTCGAGCGTGTGCTCACCGACCATCCGCTCGACGCGGTGATCGATCTCGACGTCCCGACGGAGATCGTGTTGCATCGAATCGCCGGGCGGCGAGTGTGCATCCAGTGCCAGACGCTCTACCACGTCGACAATCCGCCCAAGGAGGACTGGACTTGCGACGTGTGCGGCGGCGACGTGGTCCAGCGCGACGACGACACCGAGGATGCGGTGATGCGTCGGCTCGAGCTCTGGGAGGTCCAGACCCTCCCGCTCATCCAGTTCTATCGACGGCGCGGCAAGCTCGCGCATGTCGACGGCACCGCAGACGCCGACGATGTGTTCGAGGCGCTCGTTGCCACCGTCGAGCTCCGAACGGCCGACGTCGAATGAGGCGAGCATGATCACGCGTAAGTCTGCTGAGCAGATCGCGCTCATGCGTAAGGCGGGGAAAGTGGTCGCCGAGATGCACGAGGAGTGCGTCCGCGCGGCCAAGGCCGGTGTCACCACGCTCGATGTCGACGCCGTCGCGCGGGAAGTACTCGATCGTCGGGGCGCCCGCTCCAACTTCCTCGGCTACCACGGGTTTCCTGCCGTCGTCTGCACATCGCCCAACGACGTGATCGTCCACGGCATCCCGAGCGCCGAAGTGGTGCTCAAGGACGGCGACATCCTCTCCATCGACTGTGGGGCGATCATCGAGGGATGGCACGCAGACGCGGCCGTCACGGTGCCGATCGGCGACATCGACGACGAGTCGAAGCGCCTCATCGAGGTCACCCGGGCGTCGCTCGAGGCGGCGATCGAGCAGGTGGTCGAGGGCAACCGCCTCGGAGATCTCGGCGCCGCGGTGGAAGGCCGGGCCGAGGAGGCCGGGTTCACGGTGGTGCGGGAGTACGTGGGCCACGGCATCGGCACCGCGATGCACGAGGAGCCCCAGATCCCGAACTACGGCCCGGCGGGGCGGGGCATGAAGCTCAAGGAGGGCCACGTGCTCGCCATCGAGCCCATGGTCAACGCCGGCGGGCCCGAGACCGAGGTGCTCGGCGACGGCTGGACGGTTATCACCCGCGACGGCCGCCGCTCCGCGCACTTCGAGCACACCATCGCCGTCACCGATCACGGCCCCGAGGTCCTGACGCTCCCCTGGTAGCTCAGGTCAGAGCGCGGGGACCGATGACCGCGGGTTGGGGGCGTCACCTCCAATGAATCAAGAACGAATCATCTTCGCGGGGGAAATGCTCAAGGTCGGATCACGAGAGTTCCGTTTTGAACATCCGATAGATGTTGCGGTGTGGATCGGCCCTTGCGTGGTGCTGCTTTTCGATCCCGACAGTGTGGACGGGCGATCGCATTTTCAAAACCTGATCGCACTAGACCCAGAAACGGGAGAGCAGGTTTGGAAGGCGGAACTGGCAACGAGCACCTTGGGCGATCGTTACTACCGCATGGAATCGTCTGATCCGCTCGTGGCGTGCTCTGTTTTCTCGTTCATCTGCACACTCGATCCAACAACCGGACGAATCGTGCACCGGGAGTTCGTGAAATGAAGTTGCTCAGCCCAGGGCGAGGACGGCGCGCAGGGCGTCGTCGAGGGACAAGGTTTCCTCTGTGGTGAGATGACCCACTCTCCGGCCGAGGCGGGTTGCGTCGACGGCGCGGGCTTGGTCGGTGAGGACGCGGGTGCGCTCGCCGACCACCGTGATCTCTGGGCGCCACCACACGGCGCGGGCCTGCGTCGATGTCGGGGCGATCAGCACCGTCGACAACACGCTCAGTTCATCGGTCTGGATCACCACGCCGAAGCGTCGACCGTGCTGCTCATGCCCAACTCCCCGACGGAGCCGGAGCTCGTGCACGTCACCACGGGTCACTCAGTTCCTCCATCATCTCGAGGACGGCTGCAACCTCGGCCCGGTCCAGAGGGTCGGCTGCGATCGCGGCCGCTTCGGCTCGCATGACGTCGGGCCGGCGGCGTCGGCTCGCGGCCTCGACGATGGCCGTGCGTATGGCCTCGGAGCGCGAGATCCCCACCGCCTCGATCTGAGCGAGCGCGCGGAGTGCGTCGTCGTCGAGTCGCACGGAGATCGCCTTGGGCACCAAGCGAGAGCGTATCACCATACGTGATACACACGGACGCGGATCGCCCGTGACCCTGATTTTCCAAGGGGTTGGGGCACCGTGTAGCCTGGAAAGGCTCACAAGTGAGTTCCTCTGGGCGTTTTTGCGCGCCCGCTGAGGTCCAAATTCAAGGTGGTGGAAGCCCTGGCAAAGCCGAAGGACGACACGATATTGGTCGAGGGAACGGTGGTTGAACCGCTCCCGAACGCCATGTTCCGTGTCGAGCTCGAGAACGGGCACAAAGTGCTCGCGCACATCTCCGGGAAGATGCGGATGAACTACATCCGAATCCTCCCTGGGGACCGAGTGCAGGTCGAGCTCACTCCTTACGACTTGAGTCGTGGCCGCATCACCTACCGCTACAAGTAGTCGAGACGAGAGCAGCGTTGAAGGTTCGACCGTCGGTCAAAAAGATGTGTGAGAAGTGCAAGCTGATCCGCCGTCACGGCGCGGTCCGCGTCATCTGCACCAACCCGCGCCACAAGCAGCGGCAAGGCTGAGGGAGTAGCAGGAATGGCGCGTATCGCCGGCGTCGACATCCCGCGAGAGAAGCGGCTCGAGATCTCGCTCACATACATCTTCGGCGTCGGGCGTTCCGTCGCGAAGACCGTGTGCGATCAGACGCGCCTGTCACGCGACACGCGCGTCCGCGATCTCACCGATGAAGAGGTCGCCAAGCTGCGCGCCTGGATCGACGCGAACCTCAAGGTCGAGGGTGACCTGCGTCGCGAGGTGTCGGCCAACATCAAGCGCAAGGTCGAGATCGGGAGCTACGAGGGCATCCGGCACCGCCGGGGCCTCCCGGTGCGGGGGCAGCGCACGCGCACGAACGCGCGCACCCGCAAGGGTCCGAAGAAGACGGTCGCTGGGCGCAAGAAGGCCCGCAAGTAGATGTACGAATCCACGAACGAGCACGGGAAGTAGGAGTAGGTGGCAAAGCCGGCAGCGGGCGGTCGACGTCCGAAGCGGAAAGAGCGCAAGAACATCGCCTATGGCGTTGCGCATATCAAGTCGTCGTTCAACAACACGATCATCACGATCACCGATCAGCAGGGCAATGCGATCGCGTGGGCATCGTCGGGGAACGTCGGCTTCAAGGGCTCTCGTAAGAGCACGCCGTTCGCGGCGCAGCTCGCGGCCGAGACGGTCGCGCGGCGCGCCATGGAGCACGGCGTGCGCAAAGTCGACGTGGTCGTGAAGGGCCCGGGCTCCGGCAGGGAGACAGCCATCCGCACGATCCAGAACACGGGCATCGAGGTGGTCGGCATCAAGGACGTCACGCCGATCCCGCACAATGGCTGCCGCCAGCCGAAGCGCAGGCGGGTCTGATGGCCCGGTACACCGCCGCCGTCTGCAAGCTCTGCCGCCGCGAGCGGATGAAGCTGTTCCTCAAAGGTCCGAAGTGCGAATCCATGAAGTGCCCGGTCGAGCGCAAGCCGTACCCGCCTGGTCAGCACGGGCGTGGCCGCATCCGCGAGAGCGAATACCTCATCCAGCTTCGTGAGAAGCAGAAGGCTCGCCGCATCTATGGCGTGCTCGAGAAGCAGTTCCGCAAGATGTACGCGGCGGCCAACGGCGAAGATGGCATCACCGGTGAGATCCTGCTGCGGATGCTCGAGCAGCGCCTCGACAACGTCGTCTTCCGGGCCAACTTCGCGGCGAGCCGCAACCAGGCTCGCCAGCTCGTGCGCCACGGTCACATCCTCGTGAACGCCAAGCGGGTCACGATCCCGTCGTACCTGGTGCGCAAGGACGACGTGATCACGCTCACCGACAAGGCGAAGGCGAACATCGTCGTGCGCCACAACCTCGACACGATCGACCGGTCGATCCCGCAGTGGCTCGATGTGAAGGCCGATACCCACGTAGTGACGGTGCGCGAGCTCCCGTTGCGCGAGCAGATCGATGTGCCCGTGCGCGAGCAGCTCATCGTCGAGCTCTACTCCAAGTAGTCCCCCCGCAGCTCAACAGAGAAGGCAACTGATGCTGATCATCCAGCGACCCGAGGTCGAAGCTGGCGAAGCCGAAGGCAACGTCCAGTCATTCGTGATCTCGCCCCTCGAGCCGGGCTTCGGCCACACGCTCGGCAACAGCCTGCGTCGCACGCTGCTGTCGTCGATCCCTGGGGCAGCCGTCACGCAGGTGCGCTTCGACGAAGCACTCCACGAGTTCGACACGATCCCTGGTGTGAAGGAAGACGTCACCGACCTCATCCTCAACATCAAGGACCTCGTGCTCCGATGCACGAGCAGTGAGGCGGTGTCGCTGCGCCTCGACAAGCGTGGTCCGGGCGAGGTGACGGCGGGCGACATCCAGACCACGTCCGATGTCGAGGTCCTCAACCCGGCGCTGCACATCGCGACGGTGAACGCCAAGGGCCGCCTCGCCATCGACCTCACCGTCGAGCAGGGCCGTGGCTACCTGTCGGCCGAGCGCAACAAGCGCACGTCGACGATCGGTGTGATCCCGGTCGACGCGATCTTCTCGCCGGTGCGACGCGTTGCGTTCTCGGTGGAGCCGACGCGTGTGGAGCAGGCCACCAACTACGACAAGCTCACGCTCGAGATCGAGACCGACGGCTCGGTCACGCCGCGCGAGGCGCTCGCCTCGGCCGGCGACACGCTTCGGAGTTTGGTCGGCCTCGTGGCGAGCCTGTCCGACGAGCCTCGCGGTCTCGAGCTCGGTGAGGTGTCGCCCACCACGGCGGCATCGCCCGACCTCGAGCTGCCGATCGAGGAGCTCGACCTGTCGGAGCGGCCGCGCAACTGCCTCAAGCGGGCGCGCGTCGACACCATCGGCCAGCTCGTGCAGAAGACCGAAGACGACCTGCTCGCGATCACGAACTTCGGTTCGAAGAGTCTCGAAGAGGTCATGCAGAAGCTCGACGAGCGCGGCTTGTCGCTCCGGGTGAAGGAATAGCGCGATGCCG
>JANOHN010000160.1:0-4964 GCA_031406505.1 Acidimicrobiia bacterium
GGTTCGCGCCGGCGCGTCCCGACAAGCACGAGTGGCTCATCGGGCTCATGGAGGGTGTCGAAGACATCCCGGGTGCCGCGCTCTCGGCCGGCATCAAGTGGGGATGGGAGACCTTTCCGGAGTTCCTCGACTTTCTCGACACCCAAGAGCTCGCAATCGATATCGCCACCCAGGTGCCGCACGGTTCCGTGCGCGGTTACGTGATGGGCGAGCGCGGCGCCCGCAACGAGCCCGCAACACCCGACGACATCGAGCAGATGGCGCGCATCGTGCGCGAAGGCATCGAGGCCGGCGCGCTCGGCGTCTCGACGTCGCGCACCATCGTCCACCGCGCCGTGGACGGCGAGCCGGTGCCGGGCACGTTCGCAGCCGAGGATGAGCTGTTCGCCATGGGTCGGGCACTGGCCGACGCCGGCTCGGGCGTGTTCGAGCTCGCACCGGCCGGCGTGCTGGGCGAGGACCTCGCGGCGTCGGAGAAGGAGATGGACTGGATGCGCCGGCTCGCCCGCGAGACCGGGCGTCCCGTCACCTTCGCGCTCCTCCAGCACGACTTCGATCCCGATCAGTGGAAGAAGATGCTCGACCTTGCCGGCGAGGCCTACGACGAGGGCGTGCCGATCCGGCCGCAGATCGCCGGCCGTCCGCTCGGTCTGCTGCTCGGGCTCCAGACCTTCCACCCGCTGAGCCGGCGCCCGAGCTTCGAGCCGCTGACCGATCTCCCACTCGACGAGAAGGTTGCCGCGATGCGCGACCCCAAGTTGCGCGCGCAGATCCTCTCCGAGAGTCCCACGGCCGACGACAAGATGGCGTTCATCGGCATGGGCCTCGATCGCATCTTCACGCTCGGCGAGCCGCCCGACTACGAGCCCGCACCCGACCAGAGCCTCGCCGCGCTCGCCGAGCGTGCGGGCGTTGATCCGTCGGAGTACCTGTACGACCTCCTGCTCGAGAACGACGGTCGCGAGCTGTTGCTGCGCCCGCTGCTCGGGTACAGCAACTTCACGCAAGACCCGATCCGCGAGCAGATCTTGCACCCCGCGACCGCGCTCGGGCTCGGCGACGGTGGCGCGCACGTGGGCGTCATCTGCGACGCGAGCATCGAGACCTACATGCTCACGCACTGGGCCCGCGACCGCTCACGTGGCAAAGGGCTCCCGCTGGAGCTCGTGGTCCGCAAGATGACGAGCGACACCGCCTCGTTGTACGGCTTCGGCGACCGTGGCGTGCTTGCTCCCGGCAAGCGGGCCGACGTGAACGTGATCGACCACGCCGGGCTCACGCTGCGCCGTCCCGAGATGGTCTACGACCTTCCCGGCGGCGCGCGGCGTCTGGTCCAGACCGCCGACGGCTACCGCGCCACGCTCGTCGCCGGCCAGGTCATCCGCCAGGATGGCCACGACACGGACGCCCGTCCGGGACGTCTCGTGCGCGGCCCCCAGGTCTCGTAGCCCAGCCTGTTGATCGCGCGCGTCAAGAACGAAAGGAATTGAGTCCATGGCCAAGGTGTCTGCGGTTGCGAAGCTCGAGGTGAAGCCCGACCAGGTCGATGCTTTTCCCGCGGCGTGGGACGACGTGTTCGCGCACATCTCGGCGAACGAAGACGGCACCGAGCACTACGTGCTGCACCAGTCGAACCGGGACTCGAACGTGTTCTACGTGACGGAGATCTACTCGGATCAGGCTGCGCTCGACGCGCATTCGTCGAGTGAACCTTTCGCCGGACTCGTCGGCAAGCTCGGCGACTTCATCACCAATGCTGACCTCGACTTCTGTGTGCCCGTCAAGGCTGCGAAGGGCTGCGACCTCTAGTTCACGTTCGCCGTGCGGAAGTAGCGGAGTGCGAGCGGAGCAAAAGGTTAGGGCGCCTCGATGAGCTCGAGCATGGCGCCGTCGGGGTCGGGGAACAGGAGCGCGCGCAGCTGGGGGATCCCCGGGCCCATCTCGAGCGTGAGTGGCGGAGTGACGCACTGCACCTCGAACGAGCACAGCTCGTCGTAGGCGCGATCGATGTCGGCGGTGAGCAACGCCATCCGGTAGATGCCCAAGTTGTTCGCGGCGCCGTACGACGCGCCTTCGGACTTCGGTGCGTTCCAGTGCACGAGATCGATGGCGAAATCGGACGAGCCGCGCGGGTCGTCGAGATACGCCATCTCCCAATCGACCTCGGGACCAAGGCGGAGCCCACTTCCGTCGCGCGGTCCTGAGCCGAACCGGGCGAGTGGCTTGAAGCCAAGCACCTTGTCGTAGAACTCGATCGAGCGATCGAGGTCGGTGCAGTTGACGATCCCGACACTGAGACGGTCGGCGGACCCCGAGATCAGCTCGATCAACGTGCCGTCGGGGTCGGCGCACACGAACGCCTTCATCGACGGCACGCCCTCGACCTCCACCTCGTGAGGCGTCGAGAAGCAGTCGACGCCCGCGGCCACTAGGCGTTGGTAGGTGGCGTCGATGTCGCTTGTGGTCATCCCGATGCGGGCGAACCCAGGGATGTTCGCACTGGGGTAGGGGGACTCGGTCGAGCGGGGCACCTGCCACTCGAGCAGGTCGAGGGCGACGCCGTCGAGGCCGCGACTGTCGGCGAGGATCCACGCATCCCATTGCACGGTGTCGAGACCGAACGCAGCACCATGCTGTGGTTCGACCGGCGTCGTGCGCACGACCGCCGTGAGCCCCAAGAGGTCTCGATAGAACACGAGCGACTGCTCCAAGTTCGAGCAGTTCACGTTGAGATGGAAGACCCGCGACACCCCGATTGCCATTGCGCAGGACGCTAACGTCACCTCGGTCATGGAGGCTAGGAACGCGGTCGAGCACATCGTGTACGGCTACGCGGAGCGGGTCGACTTGGGTGATTTCCCCGGTGTCGCCGACCTCTTCGCTCACGCGCGCTACCGCGGTGGTGGCTACGACGATCAGGGTGTCGAGGGATCGAAGCCGGTGCTCGAGATCCTGGAGCAGATGGTCCGGCGCTACGACGACGGGACGCCGCGCACCAAGCACGTCACCACGAACCTCATGATCGACGCGGACGAAGACGCGGGCACGGCGACGGCACGCTCGTACTTCATGGTGCTGCAGCAACTCGAGGGCTTCGCGCTTCAACCGGTCATCGCCGGGCGCTACCACGACACGTTTGCGCGCGTCGACGGCGATTGGCGCCTCACCGAGCGAGTGATCCTGTGCGACCTCGTCGGCGACTTGAGCCAGCACCTCACGGTCGACCCGTTCGCTGGAGGATGAGCTGGTGCTGAAGATCGACGACGCCGATGGCGTCCGCCTCGTCACGTTCGCGCGGCCCGAGGCGCGCAACGCGTTCGACACTGCGCTGTACACCGCGGTGGCCGAAGCGCTCGAGGAGGCGGCGGAGCGGGACGACATCGCGGTCGTCGTGCTCACCGGAGAGGGGACGGCATACTCCGCGGGGCAGGACCTCGGGGAGATGGGTCGTCTCGCCCCGCCCGATGGGCAATCGGCGCGGAAAGCTGGGACTGGTCCCGAGGTCGAGCACGGCTTCCGGCGCTTCGTGGGTGCACTCGAGGCGTTCCCGAAGCCGGTGATCGCGGCCGTGAACGGCGTCGCGGTCGGTATCGGTACCACGATGCTCCCGTACTGCGACCTCGTACTCGTGAGCACGAAGGCCCGGTTCCGGCTCCCATTCGCGTCGCTCGGTGTGGTGCCTGAGGCGGGCAGCTCGTTCAACCTTCCGGCGGTGATGGGCTGGCAGGCTGCCGCGCATGTCCTGTTCACCGCGGAGTGGATCGATGCGCAGCAAGCGCTCGCGTGCGGGTTGGCTTGGAGGATCTGTGAACCCGACGCGCTCGTGCCCGAAGCACTCGACGTTGCCCGGGCAATCGCCCGCATGCCGCTCGTGTCGCTCGTCGAGACGAAGCGGCTGTTGCTCGCAGCTCGCCTCGACTCGGCGCGCGCCGCCCGCACGCGTGAGGAGGCCATCTTCGCGGATCTCACCGGCGCACCCGCCAACCGGGAGGCGATCGCCGCCTTCCTCGAGAAGCGGGATCCCGACTTCACGAATCTGCCCTCGGAGTAAGATCGCCCCTCAGTTCGGAGAGGAGCCGTTGATGGCGTGGAAGGTCGTAGTCGACTTCGACTTGTGTGAGAGCAACGCGATCTGCATGGGGATCGTGCCGGAGGTCTTCGAGGTCCGCGACGACGATTTCCTGTACGTCCTCCAAGACAACCCACCTGACGAGCTGCGCGCGAAGGTCGAGCAAGCGGTGCGCCAGTGCCCGAAGCAGGCGATCTCCATCGCCGAGGAGTAACCATCTCCTTGCTGCTGTGGCCATGACCGACCGTCGAGTCACCCTCGACGGGCCTGTGAACTTCCGCGACGTCGGTGGCTACAACACGGCAAGCGGTAGGCGGGTGAAGTGGGGCCTCGTCTACCGCAGCGACTCGCTCCATCACCTCACTGAGGCCGACGGGCCGCGGCTCGCAGAGATCGGCATCGTCACCGCCCTCGACTTTCGCGCCCACGACGAGCTCGACCGGATCGGCATCGGGCGACTCGGCGACCTCGACATCAAGCACGTGCACGTGCCGACGGTTGACCAGGTGCTGCACACGGTGCGCCCACCCGATGCGGTGATTCCCGGGACGGTCGCTGAGATCTACCTGCGCATGATGGAGGCGGGTTCACGCGCGTACGCGGCGGCGATGCGCACATTGGCGGAACCGGGCGCGCTGCCCGCCGTCTACTTCTGTATGGCGGGCAAGGACCGCACCGGCGTGTTCTCCGCGTTCCTGCTCGGGCTCCTCGGCGTGGGCGACCTCGACATCATCGCCGACTATGTGCTCACCCACGAGGTCGTCGAGCAGATCCACGAGCGCGGTCGGGCCGAACGTTCCGAGCTTCACCTTCCTGATCGCGACGATGTCTGGAAGGACATGCCCGAGGATCTTCTCGGCGCGCACGCACCGAGCATGGAAGGGCTCCTCGCTGG
>JANOHN010000280.1:0-8016 GCA_031406505.1 Acidimicrobiia bacterium
GCGTGCTTATGGCTGATGCTCGTTTGACGGTGCTGGAGGTCGGGTGACTCCCACCACGCGTTGTAGAGCTGAAAGCTCCAATAGTCCACGTCCGGCAGCTCCGACTCGACGACGAGTGCTTCGTCGGGCTCGAGCTCCCAGGGGCAGATCCCATAGTTGATGGGGCGGTCAGGACTTGGCAGCGTCCACCCATCCGTCGCCGGTGGCCTGCTGTTTGGCGGGCTCATCGTGTTCGCAGGGACCGCCGCGCGGAGGTCGGTTGGGCGCCGAAGCCAGAACACCGCCATCTTGGCGAGCAGCGCGGTTGCCGAGTCGACTTGTTCGGCGAGCTGCTCAGGAGAGAGCGGTGCCGGGTAGCGCGGCCTGTCCTCATCGATTCGTTCGATGCTGAGCTCCGCGGTCGGCCGGTCATCGTTCGGGTCCTGGTAGTAGATGCGCCCGACAAGACCACCGATAGCCATCGGGTAGACCTCAGCCACTTCTTGATGACCTCGCTCCATTGCTTCGGTCAGCGGCTGCCAGTTCTTGTGCTCCTCCTCATTCGTGGGCTCGGTGGCGCTGGCGTGGAGCTCAAAGGTGCCGTCGGCCTCGACGGGCAAGTCGTGCGGCCAGAAGCGACCCAGCATCAAGTCCCGCTCGTGGTGTTGACCCCTGATGAGGTACGTCGCCGACGCGCGAACCGGCGCGGTGAAGTAGTTGATGTATGCGTCCGGGCCGCAGTACTTGTACCGATCGTCCAATGAGCGGTAGAAGATCGGGAAATCGGGGTCACAAAACTCGACCCGATGCTGCAGTGCCGTCAGCCCCAAACGGGCGAATGCTCGCAATCCCTCAGCAAGCTCCTGGGGGCTGTCGACGTCTTCGATCTCGTCGAGCATCGCAGCGCCTTGACGCTGCAACTCGACGCAATAGGCGTCCCACGATGATCGAAGCCGGTCGCGCTGTTCATCGGTGGTCTTTGACAAGGACACCTCTCCTCTCGATGTACGTGGAGAACTCATCACGAATCGTTGTGGCGCTGAGGCCAAACTCCTCGGCGGTGTACCGATGACTCTCGCCCCCGCCGGGGTTCTGCCGGGTCCAGTCGCGCATGGCCGCTTCTGTGTCTGCACTCAACCGAAGATCGAAGCGGTCATAGATCGCGCGCACAGCACCAACGGGATCGTCCACGAACCTGTCGTAGTGGACATCGAAGAAGTTGTCCGGGTGCAGCTGACGCGCTTGTTCTGCGCGCCGAATCCCTTCCGACCACACAAGCACACGATGGGGCCCGAGCTCGTCGTCCTTCCAGAGGCCATCAGTGCCGATGCGAACCAGTGAGCACCCTGATGGAATCGCCACCGCAGGATCTCGGTGGGTGAACACGATCCGAGCATCCGGGAACACGTCGAGCAACGACGACATGCCCATGATGTGACTCGGGTTCTTCAACAACCACGTCTGCCCAGGCGTCTCCGCGCCGATCAGACGCAGGTTGTCCGCATAGCGACGATACGACTCGGTCTCGTCCGCCCTGATGAACCACTCGTAGTAGTGAGGTAACGGCAATGACGTCACAAACCTCATCGAGATGAGGCTCTGCGTCATCGGCCCGATGCACTCTGCGGGATCGGCCGGGGTCACGGGGTGCACCGAGACCAATGCGGGATTCGCGCGCCGGAGGGCCTGGAAGGCCTGCATCGCATGTTGGAACTCGGGATCTGTTTCCCAGCTCGCTCGAGGCGGACGCTCCCTCGGACGAGGAGCAAGCCAGTTCGGCAGCCATTGGAACTGCGGGTCGACCGCCAGCAGCTGATGCAGAGCAGTGGTCCCCGTCCGGGGAAGTCCAGTGATGATCACCGGCGCAGCCACTGCTTCCGTCAAGCACTCAGGTCGCCGACGCCATCCTTCTTGCGAGCACGCACGACCGGCGAGCGCCTCGACCACGAATTGGGTGACTCGACGGGTCAGCTCCTCGCCGGCGGCCGGCGAGCACGCGGTTGCCTCGAGGAGCACTCGCAACGCGACGAGATAGTCGTCGGTCCCAAATTCAGCGAAGCCAGTCGCGCGACGAGCTGCCTCATGCAACACGTCGCCATCGATGAACGCGGCCGCTTGCTCGGACGTGGGGCGCGGAGCAGTCACAAGGACATGTCCACGACAACTTTGCAATGAGGCGAACGTCCACGCAACGTTTCGAACACGTCGGGCATCTCGTCGAGGCTGATCCGACCGCTCACTAACGCCTTCGGGCCCATCTCCTCGTTCTCGAGCGCGTCGACGACATGGAGAAAATCCGCAATGCCGTAGGTGGTGGAGAACTGGACCGCGATCTGCTTCCCCTGCATCAGCGCTGGCGTAAAGGTCTCCGGGTGGGTTGACCATCCCATGCTCACGACCGTGCCGCGGGATCGGACGATCCTCATCGCATGATTCGTGCTCCCGGCGACGCCAGCCGCTTCAAACACGATCTCGGGCCGACCGCCCATCGCATCGCGGACAGCCTCGCCATCGGCACCTGGGGTGATGACCATTCCGTCGCCGGCTTCGTCAGCTTCCATCCCCTTCGAAACGAGGAAGTCGTCGACCCCAACAGCTTCTGCGTACCGACGACGGCGCTCCGAAGTTGCGAGCACGGCGATGCGACCTGCGCCGAGTCGTCGCGCAAAATACGCAACGGCGAGGCCGATCGGGCCAGCACCGAGAATGAGCACGCGCGCGCCTGGAGTCACTCGGGCCACGACGGCAGCATGGAAGCCAACGGCCGACGGCTCGACCAGCGCGCCCACATGGAACGGCATCGATTCCGGGATCGGAACGGCGTTGTACTCCGGGATGGCCATGTATTCGGCAAACCCGCCGAATCGGGGGGTTGATTTTTCGCGGCCAGTACAAAAGCGCGGTTCTCCGGCGCGACACGCCGGGCATTCTCCACACGTGGGCAGTGGAAGCGCGGTGATGCGATCACCAACGCTCAACCGTCTGGCCTCACCACCCACCGCAACGACCTCACCGGCGAACTCGTGGCCCATGATGGCGCCGGCAGCTTTCTGAAACAGTCCCTCGCCGCTCGTGGTGTGAAGGTCCGACCCGCAGATACCACACGCACCTACCTTGATCACGACCTCGTGTGGTTCGGGAGCAACATCGGGGACGTCTTCAATGGCAAATCCCTGGCCCGCCCCTTGATACACCGCAGCCTTCACGCCCCGAGCCCTTCCAGCATTTCGCTCGCGCGCTCCACGCTTCGGCGAATGGCGGCCGAGTATCCCTCCGACTCGATCCGAGGTCCGAGGATCTCGAGATCGAACGAACCTCCGTACCCCGCATCCAAGAGAATCCCAAAGAGACGCTCAAGCGGGACGTCGCCGTCCCCTATGACAGATCGATTCGGCATGTCGTGCGATCCGATCGTGTAATCGCTCACTTGCACCAAGGTCACCATGTCGATGTTCTTGCGAACGACGTCAGCAAACTGTCGCTCTGACCACGTTGAGTAGAAGTCAATCACGACGCCAATCCCTGAGTCGCGTGCCACGTCGACGGTGTCTTGCAGAGAGTGGACGAAGCTCGTCTCGCGCCGGAGCGGATTGGTTGTCTCGATCGCCAACGTGACACCAAGTCCCCTGGCCACGGCTGCGAAGGGCTCGATCGCTCGAGCAAACGCCGCGGCCGCCTCATCCCACTCGGGCGACGTTGCGCTGCCGGTGTTGAGGCAGATCGTCGTCGCACCAGTCGACGCCGCAAGCTCGATTGTTTCCGTCCTCACAGGTATCCGGGCACCGGCCACGTTCGACACTCGGAGTCCCGCCCGGGCGATCCGTGCTCGGGCCTGATCCCATCCCGCGGCCGCGAGCTTGTCATCCATCAGCCCAACGTGGTCGATGCCAAGAGCATCCCAAAGCGCGAAGTCCTCATCGAGAGACTGGTGCAAAGAAGAAATGCTGTTCACCGAGATTCGGTGATGCCCGAACACGGCCGCTACGACCGCCAGACGACGAACTCGTTCGTCGGGAGGTTCGTGTACTGGTCGGTGGCCAAGAACCGTTCGGTGTCCTCCATGATCAGCCGTTGCCCTTCCTCGGAGTCGAACGTGCCGGTAAAGATGTCATTGAGCGACCGGTAGTGCAGCTCGCCGATGCCGTCCCATCGTGGCGTCGTGTCCGTGAGGTAGTCGACCATGTGGTTCTGGACGTAGTGCCAGAACCCCGGCTGACGGGCGACCGCGAGCGGGCCGTGACGCTCGCGCCAGTGCTGGCTGAAGGCCTCGGGCGTCAGGTCGGGCCGCCGCTTCACGAAGGCGATCGCCTTCACGCCGGGCGACTGTGTCCCGGGGGACCACGTGAGCTCGTAGTCCTTGTCCTTCTGGACGACCTCGTCGACCAGGTAGCCGCCGAGCAGCCGACTCCCGGCCGGCAATGGGAACCCGACGGCGGCCGCCGGCGACTCCGGGTCCCACAGCGCGACGACAGCCTGCACGTCGTGCTCGTTGACCATCTCCTTGAGCGCCTCGAGCTCCTCGCCCTCGACCCGCACGTTCACCGCACCTTGCGTGGCGGCCCCAGCCTCCATCACCTTGACCAGGTCGGTCAGCACCGCCTGGGTGAACGCCTCGCGGTCGCCCTCGAAGGCGACGGTCAGCAGCACCTTCATGATTCCCCCTTACGCTCCATCAGCGCGTGAACTCGCCTGGCGGGCCGAGTGCGATCGCGCGCAACTTGGGAGTCAGCCAACGCACCACAAGTTCAGCTGCTGGCCCTTCATAGTGGATGCCGTCCTCACGCAGCGTGATGCCGTCGATCTCATCGATGCAGTGTCCGCCTCCACACACAAGGTCCGAGAAATCGATGGGGGAGACGTCAGCCAAGGTGCGTGCGACCCTGCGTTCGAGAGCGCGGACGCACTCGGTTCGCCGCACGAACTCAGCATCCAACGTTGGCGCCGGAAGCGCAAGCGCGACGCGCACGCCGCCAACGGTCAGGAGGCTGAGCGCGTCGAGGAGCTGTTGCTCGTACCACCCGTCGAACGGCTCTTCGCACGGATGCGTCCATTGGCCTTCTACCAGCCACTCTCCGAGGATGCTCCCCGCCATCACCACGAGCACGACGTCGGGCCGGTCACGCGCAGCCACATCAGCCCAATCAGCACTGCACTCGTTGCCGAGCGAAGCCGCGGAGCCCGCGGTTTCGCTCCCAGCGGACCCGTTGATGTCGTCCGTGCGCGCAGCAGTCGCTCCTCGGTGAAGGTTGCATCCAACGGTCGTTCTGTCCGTAACCTCGAGGCGCATCGGGCCGGCGAGATCACGGAATGCCGGCATCAAGCGGTTCGCGATCGAGTCGCCGACGACCGTCACCCGTACGACCGACGCCGACGGGAGCGTGGTCGACGTGAGCGGGGACTCCGTGCCCTCCGAGCCCAATTCGCCTGAACGGGCAAGCTGGCGCAGCGCGCTCGCCGCGTTGGCGGGCGGAACCGACGGCGGCACCGTTGTGACCAGCACGACGACCAACACCATTGCGACCGCCGCACCGGCGAGCGTGCGGATCGGCCATCCCGGCAACACGCCTCGCCGTATTGGACGCTCGACAACGACGAAGCTGACCGCGGCGATTGCAAGCGTGAGAGCAACTCGCACGGCAGTAAGGGCCCAACCATCCAGACCGACACGGTCGGCATCGGCCACGAGGTACACCGGCCAGTGCCAGAGGTAGACCCCGTACGAGATGATCCCGAGTGCACACAAGGGCTGGAACGACAGCACGCGGGCAAGCGGACCGGGATTGGGGTGTGCCACCGCGGCGATCACAAGCATCGCCGCGATCGAGCACGCGAGGAGGACGCCGCCGTAGACGCTGGACGAACTGCCCGCGAGGCTCAACCACGCCCACGCGAGAAACCCAGCGCCAGCGAGACCCAAGACCTCGATGACTGCACGTTGGGGTCGACTCGTCGTCCATTGGAGCGTTGCAACGAGCGCGGCCAGTGCCGCACCGAGGAGGATCGACGAGGCGCGAGTGTCCGCCCCGAGATACACGCGCTGAGGATCGCTCCCAGGTGTGTAAAGCGCCAGCATCGTGGTGAACGACGCGACAACCCCGACAATCGACACGATGAGCACCGCTCGAGTCGAGCGCCGCCACGCGAGCACACCCACGACAACCAACGGCCAAAGGACGTAGAACTGCTCCTCGATCGCCAGACTCCATGTGTGCTGGAGCGGTGATGGCGACCGGAAGAGGTCAAAGTACTGCTGACCGTGCGCAATCTGCTGCCAGTTTGCAACATATCCAAGCGTTGCGAGCGCGTCGGTTCGGATGCTGTCGAGCTCCCTCGGCGCAGCCCAGACCGCGGCGTAGACGCCGACTCCGAGCAGCATGAGGAAGAGGGCGGGGAGCAAGCGGCGGGCCCGGCGCGCCCAGAAGGACGGCAATGAGATCGTCCCGCGCCTGACACTCTCGCTCAGCAGCAGCGAGGTGATAAGGAACCCTGACAGCACGAAGAACAGGTCGACACCAAGCCAACCACCCGTGAGGTGCCCGGCGTGAAACACGAGCACTGCTGCCACCGCCGCGCCTCGCAGGCCGTCCAAACCGTTGATATGTCGTCGGCCGAGGGCGTCGTTCATTGCACCGCCGAGAGTAATTCCTGCCCGATCGAGCCCTCTCTCGTTCCTCGGGTCAGGAGACCTCGATCGCCTGCTGGCTGCCGTGCTCGACGAGCCAGCGCGCGCCTAGCTCCTCATGAGTCGAGGGCGTGAGGACCGTGTCGACGAACCACCACTCGGCTTGCACCCGTTCCCGGTCGACGTCGATCACGACGTAGCCGTTGCTGTCGAACTCACACCACTTCCAATGCGGCAAGGTGTCGATCGCGGTGCGCTCGAGGGCGAGTGACTGCTCGTCACGGCGAGGCCAGCCCATCTTGTCGTCGATGTTCATCGACGTGAGGCTCGACGCCACGAACTCCACCGCGACGGGGTCGTCCCCGGCAACCGGGTCTTCGTGCAACTCGATGACGATCGCTACGTGCACATCGCCGCTCAGCACCACGACGTTCGTCATGTCGTGCTCGCGAAAGTGCTGGAACAAGGTCGCACGCTCGACCGGGTACCCGTCCCACTGGTCGGGGTCCGGACCCGAGCCTTCCTCGCCGAGGAGCCGCAGGGCGTGGAGCGCAGGTCGGATCGACTCAGGCAGATGCTCGGTCCACGTGTGGCCCATGACCGACGCGTTGCCGACCAAGCGCCAATGAGCGGTTGAGGCGTCGAGCGCCCGCAGCAGCCACTCGCGCTGTTCCGTACCGAGCTGTGTGCGATCCGGGTTGTTCATCGCCGGCGGCGCGATGGGCTCGTCGCGTCGACTGCGGGTGTCGACCAGGAAGATCTCCGCCAGGTCCCCGAGCGGGACACTTCGGAACACGCGTGTCGGATCGAGCGGATCAGGCATCCGGTACGGCTGCCACTCCCATCGCGCCCGAAAGGCTGCGGCCTTGCGGTCGGCGAACGGCCCCTGGTCGGGTCGGTGCCACGATGAGCCGTCGCGCCACGTTCCGTCGGCGAACTCGTGGTCGTCGAGCGTCGCGATGACGGGATGGGCGAGGTGCAACGCTTGTACGTCGGGATCGCCGCGGTACTGCGCGTACCGGCGGCGGTAGTCGTCAAGGGTGACGCACTCATGGAGCGGGTCGAACGGCCGACCGATGTCGGGCGGCTGCGGCGCGCCGGGCGGCAGCACGTTGGGCGTCTCGTAGATGTAGTCGCCGAGGTGCAACAGGAACGCGATGTCCTGGCGCTCAGCAATGCGCGCGTACGCGTTGAAACAACCTGCGTTGTAGCTCGCGCAGGACGCCATCGCGAAGCGCACGCGTTCTGCGCCGCGCGCTGGCAGCGTTCGGGTACGCCCCAACGGTGACGACTCGCCCAGCGCGTCGAACCGGTAGTAGTAGGTCGTGTCCGGTTCGAGCCCGACCACGTCGACGTGGACGGTGTGGTCCGCCTCCGGGTCCGATGCAGACGTCCCGCTACAGACGACGTCCCGC
>JANOHN010000071.1:0-1955 GCA_031406505.1 Acidimicrobiia bacterium
ACGAACAGCTGTGTGAGGTCTGGACCCACTGCAGCACGGGGTGCGCCACCCGTGGTGATCGCGCGCCCGTCGGCAAGGACCACATCGAGGCCGACGACGATGTCCTCGATCTTCCCGTACCGAGTGGAGTGCTGCCCCGCGCCGCGGCAGGCGAGCCACCCGCCCACCGTCGACAGGTCGATCGACTGGGGCCAGTGCCCGACGGTCATGCCGTACGACGCGCGCAGCTCGTCTTCGAGGGGTGTGCCGAACGTGCCCGCGCGAACGTCGAGCACCATCGAGTCGTGATCGACGTCGACGATGCCGGAGAGCGCGCAGAGGTCGAGCACGATCCCCCCGTGCACCGGCACGCTCGCGCCGCACACGCCGGAGCGCCCAGCCGCCGGCGTGACCGGCACCCGTGCCTCGTTGGCGATGCGGAGGACCGCGGCGACCTCGTCGGCCGACGCTGGTCGCGCGACCGCCGCCGCGCGTGCCGCCACCTGTCCGTCGAGCGCCCAGACCATGGCCAGCGGCCACCAGTCGCGGCTGGCTTCAGCGCGCGCGGCGGCCTCGACCGTCACCTCGGCGCACGCTCCTCGGAGGCGTTCGAGGAGACCGGCATCGACGTCGACGAACGGGGCGTCGAGCCGAGAGGTCACCTCGGCCGCGTCTCGCCCGAAGGCGATCGGCGGGGTCGGTGTCATGTCTCGAAAGGGCAGGGTCACGCCCCAAGTGTGGCGTCGAGCGCGGTCTCGGGGAGCCCGGCCGACTCCCGCTCGTGCGTCACCGAGGCCCGGTACGCGGCGGCCTGCCGGCCCACTTCCTCGGCGTCCCAGTCGAGCTCCGGTGCGAGCAGCTCCGCGACCGCAGTGGCTGCTGCCGCGGAAGCGTCGCGAGCGAGCAGGCGGGCGCGGGTGCGGCGGGAGAGCACGTCGTCGAGGGTGGTGGCCATCTCGTGGCGCACGGCGTGAATGGCTTCGGCCCGCAGGTACGGGAGGCCAGGAACGAGCGCCTCGCCGAGCTCAGGGTCGGCGCGGACCAAGGCGTGCACCCCGTCGGCTTCCGTGCCGAAACGGCCCGAAAGGTGGTCGTGCCGGCTCGGCTCCGGCGTGTCAGGTGGGACCTCGAAGCCCTCGGCACCGAGCAGCTTGAGGTTCTTGGTGCGGCACTTCATGCGGCGCTTTCCCACGATGCGCGCGGCTTGGTCGACGGTGTCGGCCGCCATCCGTCGGTACGTCGTGAGCTTCCCGCCGGTGATCGTGATCACGCCGCTCTCCGACACGCGCACCTTGTGCCGGCGCGACAGGTCGGCGGTCCGCGTGCTCGAAGCATCCCGCAGCAGTGGACGCAGCCCGGCCCAGGTGCTCAGTACGTCGTGTGGGCCCAATGGCTCGACGATGGCGCGGTTGATGGCGCCGAGCAGGTAGTCGACGTCCTCGGGCGTGCACTGCGGATCGTCGATCGATCCGTCGTAGTCGGTGTCGGTCGTGCCGATGTACGTGAAGTCGCCCCACGGCACGACGAACACCGAACGCTTGTCCTTCGGGACGGGCACGATCGCCGCGATGTCGTTGCGGATCTTCTCCCACGGCACCGTGATGTGGATGCCCTTCGCCGGCCGGATCGATGCCGGGTCGGTACCTTCGTCGTATGCGCGCACGTCGTCGGCCCACACGCCGGCCGCGTTGATCACCACTCGCGCCCGCACCTCAAGCTCGCGATCGTCGGCGACCACGTGGGCCCCCCGGACGTTGCCGGTGTCGTCCTTGAGCAATCCGGTGACGCGCGCGTAGTTGGCGATTGCCGCGCTGTATGCCGCGGCCGTGCGGGCAATGCACAGCGTGAGCCGGGCGTCGTCGGTTCGCGCGTCGTAGTAGAGGTACGACGCGGCAACGTTGTCGCGGCGCAACGTGGGCATGTGCGCGACCGCCTCGTCCTTGGTGATGCGCTGGTGCTTCTTTCTGATGCGGAAG
>JANOHN010000303.1:0-5024 GCA_031406505.1 Acidimicrobiia bacterium
GTTCTGCGCGGGATCGAGCACCTCGAGCAGCGCGCTCGATGGGTCACCCCGATAGTCGGCGCCGAGCTTGTCGACCTCGTCCAAGACGATCACCGGGTTCATCGTCCCGGCCTCCGTGAATGCCCGGACGATGCGACCGGGGCGTGCGCCGACGTACGTGCGCCGGTGACCCCGGATCTCGGCTTCGTCGTGCACACCGCCAAGCGCCACGCGCGCGTACTTGCGGCCGAGCGCGCGGGCGATCGACTCGCCGAGTGAAGTCTTGCCAACACCGGGAGGGCCAACGAGCGCCAAGATCGCGCCTGCTCCCCGCCCCGGCGTGTCGGTCATGCCCCGCTCGGTGCGCAGGCGGCGCACGGCAAGCAGCTCGACGATCCGGTCCTTCACGTCGTCGAGCCCGGTGTGGTCGGCGTCGAGCACCGCGCGCGCGTCGTCGAGCGCGAGCTTGTCCTCGGAGCTCTGACCCCACGGGATGTCGAGCACCGTGTCGAGCCACGTTCTGATCCAACCCTGCTCGGGACTTTGGTCGCTGCCGCGTTCGAGCCGATCGACCTCCCGGATCGCGGCGTCGCGCACGCCATCGGGCAGCGTGGACTCTTCGATGCGCCGTCGGTACTCCGATGCAACGTCCTCGTCACCGTCGCCGAGCTCCTTGCGGATCGCGTCGAGCTGACGGCGCAGCAGGAACTCGCGCTGCTGCTTGTCCATCCCGTCGCTCACCTCGGTGCGGATCCGCTCGGTGACCTCGAGCTCCGCGAGCGCGTCACGCGCCCACCCGAGCACCTTCTCGAGGCGTTCGTCCACGTCGAGCGTCTCCAACAGCTCGAGGCGACGCTCGAGCGACAAATCAGGCCACCAGCCGGCGGTGTCGGCGAGCGCGCCTGGCGCGGTGACGCCCTTGAGCGCCTCGTTGATGCGGCCGGCGCCGATGCGCTCGCCGATCAACGCCACGATCGCCCGGTACTCGCGCGCCAGCTCACGCGTATGTTCCGTCGGCTCCGGATCCTCGACGAGCTCCGCCTCGACCCAGAGCGCGTCGCTCGCGCCGGGCACGCCGACGCCGACGACCGCCCGGTGCAACCCGCGCAGCACCACGGCCGGAACCCCGCCGGGGAGATCGCCACCACTCTCGATGCGGGCGACCGTCCCGACCCGGGCGAACTGGCCGTCGAGTCGGGGCACGAGGAGCAACAGCTGCTCGTCGCCCTTGGCCGCGGTGGCCGCGGCCTTCGCCTCGTCGCTCTCGAGGGCGAGGGTCACCACCATCTGGGGCAGCACGACCCCCGCCGGGAGTGGGAGCAGCGGCAGGGTGGATCGGTCGGTCGTGGTCATGGCGCCAGGCCCCAGTCTTCGTGGCTGATTACACGATTACCTGGCGTGGAACCGCCGGAAGGGCCCGCGCATTCCCGACCAGACCGGTCGGGTATGGAGGAGACCCGCTCAGCCGGGGCTGGTCATGTGCTCGGGCCGCACCAGCCGGTCGAAGTCCTCGGCGGCCACGTGCCCGAGGGCCACGGCGGCCTCTTTGAGGGTGGTGCCGTGATGGTGCGCGTGCTTCGCGATCTCGGCCGACTTGTCGTACCCGATGTGCGGCGTGAGCGCGGTTACGACCATGAGCGAGTTGCGGACGTGCTCGGCGATCTGCTCGCGGTTCGCCTCGAGGCCCTCGACCGCGAAGCGCCGGAAGTTCGTGCACGCATCGGTGAGCAGGCCGGTCGACGACAGCAGGTTGAAGATCATCACGGGCTTGAACACGTTGAGCTCGAAGTTGCCCTGCGAGCCGGCGATCCCGATAGCGGTGTCGTTCCCGAACACTTGCACGCACACCATCGTCATGGCTTCGCTCTGCGTGGGGTTCACCTTGCCCGGCATGATCGACGATCCCGGTTCGTTCTCCGGGAGCGACAGCTCCCCCAATCCCGCTCGCGGTCCTGATGCGAGCCACCGAATGTCGTTGGCGATCTTCATGAGCGACGCGGCGAGCGTCTTGAGCGCGCCGCTGGCGAACACCATCCCGTCGTGCGCGGCGAGCGCGGCGAACTTGTTGGGTGCAGACACGAACGGCAGGTCCGTCAGCTCGGCGATCTTCGCCGCAACCCGGTCGGCGAACTCGGGCGGGCTGTTGAGACCGGTGCCGACTGCGGTCCCACCGATCGCGAGCTCGTAGAGGCCAGGGAGCACGAGTTGGATGCGTTCGAGGTCGGCGTCGAGCTGGGCGACGTAGCCCGAGAACTCCTGGCCGAGCGTGAGCGGCACCGCATCCTGGAGATGGGTGCGGCCGATCTTGACGATGTCGGAGAACTCGGCCGACTTGGCGGCCAACGCGTCGCGCAACTCGCGCACCGCAGGGACGAGCCGGTGGATCATCTCCTCGGCCGCAGCGATGTGCATCGCCGCAGGGAAGGTGTCGTTCGACGACTGCGACATGTTCACGTGGTCGTTGGGATGGATCGGCGTCTTCGATCCTCGCTCCCCGCCCGCGAGCTCGATCGCTCGGTTGGAGATGACCTCGTTGACGTTCATGTTCGTCTGTGTGCCGCTCCCGGTCTGCCACACGAAGAGGGGGAACTCGTCGTCGAGCGCGCCGTCCAGGATCTCGTCGGCGGCCCGGACGATGAGGTCGGTCTCCTCATCGGGGAGTCCACCGAGGTCGTGGTTCACCAGCGCGGCGGCCTTCTTGAGGACCGCCATCCCGCGGATCACCGGCTTCGGCATCCGGTCGTCGCCGATGGAGAAGTGGTGGAGCGAGCGCTGGGTCTGAGCTCCCCAATAGCGCGACGCCGGGACCTCGATCGGACCCATGCTGTCGGTCTCGGTACGCATCGCGCCGCCCACGGTGTCGACGCTACTCCTGGGCCCTTGAGCGCTTGCGATCCGCGCGGCGCACGTGGCGGTCCATGGTGGCGCGCACGACCGGGCCGAGGAGCCCGCCGATGCGGGCCAGCATCGCAGTGGTGGCATCGAACGTGACCACGAGTCGATCTCGCTCGATGCCGGTGACGATGCCCTTGCCGACGGCCTCCGGCGAGCGCACCTTGATCGTCTCCGAGAAGCTCGCCGTGGCCACCGGCTTCGTCTCGCCTTCGCGCTCGAACCCGGGCGTATCGGTATCGGGCGGATAAGCGCAGCCCACGACGATTCCGTGAGGCTTGAGCTCGGCGCGCAGGGTTTCGGCCAGGCCCCGCACCGCGAACTTCGCCGGCGAGTACGCCGAGTAGCCATAGACACCGACGATGCCCGCGCCCGACGAGACCAACATGATGTGTCCGCGGCGGCGTTCGATCATCGACGGCACAACTGCTCGGATCGGATGGAGCGTGCCGAAGTAGTTGAGCTCCATCTGCTGGGTGAACACGCTCGCCGGCAGCTCTTCGAAATGCCCGGGCCGCGCACCACCTGCATTGGTCACGAGCACGTCGACCGGACCGAACTGCGCGACGAGCAGACCGAGCGCTCGTTCGAACATCTCGGGATCGGTCACATCGGCTGGCTCTGCCGCGACTCGGGTGGGGTCGCTGACTCCAGACTCCAGCCGGTCTTCCGCCGAAGCAAGCCGCTCGGCGTCGCGAGCGACCAAGGACACGCGCGCACCGCGCTCGAGCGCGCGCACCGCGGTGGCGTATCCGATGCCGGCCGAGCCACCCGTGATCAGCACGTGGGCACCAGCGAGGCTGGTCAAGGCGACGCTCCTGTCCGACGCATCCCAGGATCGTTGCACGCTCACCCGGCGAACGCAGGCCCAGGCGCGAAGCACTCCCACCGTTATGCTCGCTTCGCCGCATGACCAGCCTCGTGGACGAGATCTCGGAGCGCTTCGTCGAGCGGTTCGCCGCGCTCGATCCCGTCACCGCGACCTTCGAAGGCATCGCCGGCCACGACACTGAGCTCACGGACTACTCGCCCGAAGGAGTCGAGGAACGCCGCCTTCACGCGCACACGGTGCTGCGCGAGCTCGATGCCGCACCCGTTGACGAGGAGCACGACCGAGTTGCGGCCGAGGTGCTGCGACGCCACCTCGAGGCGACGATCGACCTCGCCGAGGCCGGCGAGGATCTGCGACCGCTGCGGGTCATCGGCAGCCCGGTTTCGGAGATTCGGATCTGCTTCGACCTCCTTCCCCGGGAGACCATCGAGGACTGGGAGACGGTCGCGGCGCGCGCCGCGGCCGTACCGCACTCCCTCGACACGCTCATCACCTCGCTGCGCGAAGGTATGAGCCGCGGCGTGGTCGCAGCCCGGCGTCAGGTCGTGGCGTGTGCGCGCCAGGCCGATACCTGGAGTGGCCACGGTGATACGAACGCGCCGTTCTTCCTCGGGCTCGTCGACGAGTTCGACGCGGCAGCCGTCGAAGACCCTGCGCTGCGCTCCCGTCTCGCCGACGTGGCCAATCGAGCCACTGAGGCGTACGCCGCGCTTGGCCGTTTCCTCGTCGACGAGTACCTGCCGAACGCATCGGAGCAGGACGCGGTGGGGGCAGAGCGGTATGCGTTGTGGGCCCGAGCCTTCAACGGCACCGACCTCGATCTGGCCGAGACCTACCACTGGGGCTGGGACGAGCTCGCGCGCATCGACCACGCGATGCGCACCGCGGCCGAGCGCGTCCTCCCGGGTGAGCCCTTGGCGGCGGTCATCGAGCACCTCGAGCGCGACACGACGCGGGCGATCGACGGTGAAGATGCGCTGCGCGGCTGGCTACAAGACCTCATCGATCGCACGATCAGCGAGATGGACGGCGCGCACTTCGACATCCCCGACGCGATCAAGCGCTGCGAAGCGATGATCGCCCCACCGGGTGGCGCCGCGGCGATGTACTACACGGGTCCGTCGGAAGACTTCTCACGGCCGGGACGCACTTGGTACCCGACGCTCGGGCGCACGCACTTCCCGCTCTGGGGCGAGGTGTCCACCTGCTACCACGAGGCAGTTCCCGGGCATCACCTCCAGATCGCGATGACGCGGTACCTCACCGATCGGCTGAACCGGTTCCAGCGCACGCTCGCGTCGACGTCGGGGCACGCCGAGGG
>JANOHN010000314.1:0-2209 GCA_031406505.1 Acidimicrobiia bacterium
CACCGAGTTCCACGTGCGCGCGAACGTGGAGAAGGACGGTTCGTTGCCCGGCTTCGTCTGGCAGACCCCCGACGAGGTGGTCGCCGCCGCGCTCAAGGCTTACGAGAAGGGCCGCGCCGTGTGCATCCCGGGCGCCCTCAACTCCGTGGCGGCCGCATTCTCAGGTTCGCTGCCCGCGGGAGTGACGCGCAAGATGGCGGGGATGTTCACCAAGCGACCGGGCTGACTCGGCTCCCCTAGGGGACCTTGTCGATGCGGTACACGCCGGAGTAGAGCGACACGACGTACAGCTCACCCGCGTTGTCCTCGCCGAACGACGCAGTTCCGTCCGCGCCGACTGCACTGGTGAAGTCGCGGAACTCCACCACGGTTCCCGATCCGTTAATGCGCAGTGCGCGGATCGCGTAGTGGAAGAAGTCAGCGAACAGGTATGCACCAGCGAGCTCGGGGATCGCGCCACCGCGGTACACGTAGCCGCCGATGACCGAGCGGTCGCCCTGGCTTCGGTTGATCGCGAGGACTGGGTCGGTGAACGGGGTCGGGCCCGCGGTCGGGCTGGAGTCCGGCCCGGCGAGGTCGCCCTCGCGTCGGTTCCACCCGAAGTTCGCGCCTCGGCCGTGGGGTTGGGCGCCCGTGTCGGGCACCCAACTGATCTCTTCGCGCGCGCCCTGGCCGACATCGCCAACCCAGAGGTCTCCAGTCGCGCTGTCGAAGGACATCCGGAAGGGGTTGCGCAGTCCGAACGACCAGATCTCGTCGAGTGGGGCCGTTCCCACGAAGGGGTTGTCGGGTGGCACTGTGTAGGTGAGCGCGCCGCCGCCGTCGGGATCGGCGGGGTTGATGCGCAAGATCTTGCCGAGGAGCGTGTTTGGAGACTGCGCGTTTCCGCCAGGGGGCTGGCCCGCGCCCTGGTCGTTCCCTCCGCCGCCGTCACCGAGCGCGAGGTACAGCATGCCGTCGGGACCGAAGAGCATGCTCCCGCCCTTGTGGTTCAGCACCTGGGGTTGCTCGACGGTCAACACGCGACGTGCAGGGAGCACTGCGCTCGAACCAGAGAATGCGTACTCGTCCACCACGGTCGCGCAGTGCTGCGGTGTCCCCACTGCCTTGAGCGAGTAATGCACGTAGAGCTTCGATCCATCTGGGGAGAACGCCAGGCCCAGCAATCCGCACTCGCCGTCGGTGGTGACCTGGGAGCGGATGTCGAGCGCGGCGGTGATCGCTCCGCCAACGATCACCTGTTGCACCAGTCCGTCCCGCATCGCGACGTACAGCGCGGGGTCACCCGTCCGCGCGGCCATCGTCATCGCACCCGGCAGCGGTGCGACCTGAGTGAGGGTGAGGCGCACATCCGAAAACGGCTGTGGACCAGGAGGTGGTGGCGGGGGTGGAGCGCCACCACCGCCACCACCGCCGGATGGCGGCGACGGCTCGGGTGGGAGTGGGACGCACGCGGCTACGAGTCCGAAGGAGAGGATGACGGCGGCGACGAGCACGCGTTGACGCAACGGGATCAGCGTAACGAGCATTCGTGGTGGTATCGGCACGGCGAGCCTCCGATCTCAAGCAGGGGCGATCCGATACATCCCGCGCGATTGCGAGAGCACGTAGAGCTCGCCGTCGGGGCCCTCGCCGAACGACGCAACATTGCTGAGCTCGACACCGAGGGAGCCCTGCTCGTCGACCTCGTTGTCGTCGTTGCGCACGTAACGCAGTTCACCGTTGCAGTAGTCGGCGTAGACGTAGGCGCCCGCCAGATCGGGGATGCGGCTGCCTCGGTACACGTAGCCGCCGATCACCGAGCAGTAGCCGTCACCGTGGTCCAACGCGAGCAGCGGTGACCGCGCGTCACCGTTCGTCTCGCCGTCGCGGTACCGCTCGTCGGCTTCGAACACGTTCCACCCGAAGTTGACGCCGCGACCGCCGCCGTCGTCGGCTGTGGCGACGTCGATCTCCTCCCACTCGCCTTGGCCGACGTCGCCGATCCAGAGATCGCCCGTGTCGCGGTCGAACGAGAACCGCCACGGGTTGCGCAGCCCATACGCCCAGATCTCCGGTCGACCGCCGCCGTCGGCGAATGGGTTGTCGCTGGGGATCGAGTACGGCCTGCCGTCAGATGGCGATGGATCAATTCGCACGATCTTGCCGAGGAGCGTGCGCAACGACTGCCCATTGCCACCACGCGCGTGGCCCGGTCCCTCGTCGCCGC
>JANOHN010000317.1:0-7938 GCA_031406505.1 Acidimicrobiia bacterium
GTCCGCGGACCTGCTCATCGCCCTCGATCATCGTTTCCAGGAGGGAACGGCCGAGCCCTCGGCGGTCGCGGCCATCGCTCGCTTGCTCGCCGCCGGCGACGTGGTGGTGCGCTACGACCTCGAGTACGAGCGGTACCGCACGCCGCGCCCGCGCGTGCTCCACTCGACCGTGGCGTCGGGATTGGCGGGCGCGTTGGCGCCGGTCGAGTACGGGCCCCGCACTCCGAATCGTGCGTTGGCCGCACAACCGCTGATCGATCCCATCGAGCTCGGCATTCCGAGTGACGCGGCCGAGCCGCCGAAGGTGGAGGTGTACGAGGTCGAGCAGCCCGAGCCGATCGTGCGCACGGCGCCGATCACGAATCCGGTGATCATCGCCGGCGACGGCGACGGTTTGGTGGACGCGGCCGCGGCGGGCGTGATCGACGGTCGCACGATCGTCATCTCGTCGGCGTGGTACGCGAAGCATCCAGCAGCGTTGCGGCGCCTGCTCGCCCACGACGCCGACCTGTTGGTGACCGATACCAACCGACGGCGCGCTCGGCATTGGGGTGCCTCGCGCGACATGACGGGGAACACCGAACAGGCCGGGGAGCGCCCGTTGGTGCGCGATCCCGGCGATCATCGACTCGAGCCCTTCCCCGACGCGGACGACAGCACGCGTACGGTCGTGATCCAGCGCGGCGTGCACTCAGTGCAAGCGACCACCTACGGCGATCCCGACTTCCTCTCGCCGGAGGATCGTCCAGCGATGGCGTTCGACGGTGACGTCCGGACCGCGTGGATCGAAGGTCGACGGGCGGTCGCGACGGGAGAGCGGATCGTCGTGCGCTTCGACGAGCCCGTGACCACCGACCATGTCGAGCTGGTCCAAGCGCAGGGCGAAGTCAACGACCGCTTTGTTTCCGAAGTGACGTTGAAGTTCGACGGTGGGTCGGCGCGCCGAGCGGAGCTCGGCGACCGCTCACGAACGCCCGAAGGGCAGACGATCGAGTTCCCTCGCCGCACCTTCCGGGAGCTGGAGGTGTCGATCGACGCGCTGGGTGGCTCGCACGACGCGAGCAACGCGGTCGGCTTCGCCGAGGTGCGTGTCGGCGATGTGCAGGTGGACGAGATCGTTCGGCTCCCAGTGGACTTGCTGCGGGTTGCCGGAGCCGACTCGCGCGATCACCGTCTCACGTTCCTCATGACTCGCTTGCGCGGCTCGCAAGCAGAGGATCTGCGCACCGACGAAGAACCGATGCTCGTCCGTCAGTTCGAGGTGCCGACGGCTCGGCAGTTCTCGGTCTCGGGTGACGCTCGGCTCGACGGGCGCGCGAGCGACGACGTGGTGTCGTCTGTGCTCGACGCGGGTGACACAGCGAGTGCTGTCGCGGTGCGGTCGTCGTCGTACCTGGAAGGTGATCTCCGCACCCGCGGGGGAGCTGCCATCGATGGCGATGCGACCACCGCGTGGACGCCTGCGTACCGTCCGAGCACGGGAGAGTGGGTCGAGTTCGAGGTCGCGTCGGGCGCCGCGCCCATCACGTTCGATCAGCTCGATCTCCAGCTCGTCGCCGACGGCCGGCACTCGGTGCCGACGCGACTCTCGATCGAGACCGAGAGCGCGCCTCCATTCATCGTCGACGTCCCGCCGGTCGCCGATCGAGCCCGTGCGGGCGAGACGGTGCCGGTGACCGTCCAGTTCCCGGCGGTGAGCGCCCGGCGGGTGCGGATCACCGTTGCCGAGACCCGGCCGGTCACCACGCCCGAGTACTTCAGCCGTGCCCCGATCGAGTTGCCGGTTGCCGTAGCCGAGATCGGCATTCTCGGCATCGAGGCTCCGGTCGAGACGGGCGGGACGGTCGCCACGCCGTGCCGTGACGACCTCCTCGCCATCGATGGCCAACCCGTTGAGGTACGCGTCGTCGGCACCGAAGCGGCAGCCCTCGATCGACGAGCGTTGTCGCTCGAGCCGTGCGGCGCGGCCGCCGCGGGCGTGACGCTCGCGGCCGGGCCCCACGAGCTCCGTGCGACACGCGGGCTCGACACCGGCATCGACCTCGACCGCGTGGCCCTGGCCTCGGACGCCGGTGGTGCGCCGCGCGTCGATCCTCTCCTGGGGCGATCGGGCGGGGAGCAGGATGGCCCCGACCTGCACGTCGTCAACTCGGGTCGCGTCTCGTACGACCTGCGGGTGCGCGGCGCGGACGGTCCTTTCTGGCTGGTGCTTGCGCAGAGCCGCAGCGACGGGTGGCACGCCGAGCTCGGCGATGGCACGTCGCTCGGAGTCCCCGACCTCGTGAATGGGATGGCCAATGCCTGGCTCGTCGATCCCGGCGACGCCAACGCGCTGACGATCAAGCTCGAGTGGGCACCCCAGCGGCGGATCTGGCTCGGGCTTGGCGTCACCGCACTTGGGCTGCTGGCGTGCGTGGTGCTGATCGTGCGGCGCCGGCGACAACGGGATGCAGTCGTCGCGGCCGACGACTCATCACTTCGCTTCGGGGCACTCGAGCGTCCCGACGGCGACGGTGACGGCGGCGTGCCCGCGAGCATGCGCGGCCGCCGCGTGCTCATCGGGCTGCCGATCGCCGCCGCGATCGTGGGTGGAGTGATCGGCGCGCCCTGGGTGGGCCTCGTCGCGGGTGTCGCGACCCTGGGTGCGCTGCTCGATCGGCGCGTTCGCTTCGGTGTGCGGGTGGCTGCGATCGGCGTGCTCGCGGCAGCAGCCCTCTACGTGATCGTCCAGCAAGCCCGCAACGGCTATCCGGCCGCGTACGACTGGCCGCAGCGCTTCTTGCGCGTGAACGACTGGCCGATGCTCGCAATCGTGCTCCTCGCCGCGACGGTGGCCGTCGATGCGCTCGAAGAGCACGAGGTGAGCTGAATCGAACCCGTCGACGGGCGAGCCTGCCGCTGAGCGCGGACCGGTAGCCTGCCGCTCATGGCCGATGATCCGAAGTCCTTCTTCCTCTCCGCGCCCGTGCACGGCTACATCGTCGAGCACGGCGCACCACCCGACGAGGTGCAGCGCTGGCTGATCGAAGAGACACGGGCCAAGGTTCCAAACCTGTCGATGATGCAGATCGCCCCAGAGCAAGGCGCGTTCATGACGCTGCTCGCGCGGCTCATCGAAGCGAAGCACGCAGTGGAGATCGGCACGTTCACCGGGTACTCGTCGCTCGCCATCGCCTACGGGTTGCGCTCAGATGGGCACCTGTTGTGTTGCGACGTCAGCGAGGAGTGGACGGCGATCGCGCAAGAGGGGTGGCAGCGTGCGGGCATGGCGGAGCGCATCGAGCTGAGGATCGCGCCGGCGATCGAGACGCTCCAAGCACTGCCGAAGGACGCGCTCCTCGATCTGGCGTTCATCGACGCCGACAAGCAGAGCTATGCGGCGTACTACGAAGAGCTGATCATCCGGATGCGCACGAACGGGGTCATCCTCGTCGACAACGTGCTGTGGTCGGGCACGGTCGCGGATCCCTCGGTGACCGACGCTGACACTGAGGCCATCCGCGCGTTCAACGACATGGTGGCCGTCGACACCCGGGTGGACGCTGCGATGATCGCCGTGGGTGACGGCCTCACGCTCCTGCGCAAGCGCTGACCCGTCGCGTCACGATGGCGCTAGCGGCTTGCCGTCGTCGTCGCCTTCGGATCGCGGGACGCGATCTGACCTGACATCCGGTCGACGACGGATCCGCGGCGGAAGAGCACGGTTCGGAGCGCGGCGAGGATCTCGGCGCGCCGGCGCCAGCCGACCGCGATCATGCGAGGCCGGAACAGCCGGCGCAGCGGCAGGTACCCGAGCTCCCAGACCAGCACGAGACTCCAGAACGCGAGGTCGGCGCTCGCTCCGTCGGCCCGCAGCTCCGTGCGATAGCGCATCGAGATATGGATGTAGTGGACGATGTTGTTGTCGATCGCGTCCGCAAGCACACCCGCGGGCACGTGGATGACACTCGCGACATCGTCGGGGGCTGCGGTCGCCCTGCTCACTCGGCGCCGGCGTACGTCGACGACCCAGTAGGGAGCCGCGTCGCCGTCCACGAAGAACGCAACCGGGCGGGGCACGGCCACGCGGCCGGCGGGGCGGGGGACGGCGCGCACGAACCGACCGAAGAACTTGGCGAAGACGTCGTACGACAGCGGGCGATCGGACTCCTCGTGGGTCGCACGAGCGATCGACGCCGCCGCGATCTGCGCGCACTCGTCGAGCAAGTGCTCACGATCTGAGTACCAGTCCTGGTCGGACCGTTCGAAGCCGGAGTTGCTGTCCCAGGCATCGCCCGGCGCCAGCGTGACGACCTCGGTCGAGGAGTCCGGCGCTGCCGCTCGGTACGCGTCGGCGACTTCAGGTGGTGTGACGAGGAACTCGTTGTACTGCCTGCTCTCCGGGTGCAAGAAGCCGACCATGCTGGCGAAGGGGATCGCGAACTTCGGCTGCACCTCGTCGACCGCACCGACGAAGTCGGCGAGATACGTGTCGCGCGTGATGAGCTCGACATCGCGCGGGTCGTCGGCGTCGTAGCAGTTCGGGAATCCCTGGGCGAAGGAGTGGCTCTTCAACATGAGGTCGGGATGACCGAACCGCTTGACCACCTTGCGCAGCGGTCGGCCGCGGATCTTGCAGTCATTCATGTCGAAGATCACGTGGTCGCCGTCGGTGAGCACTACCAACGTGTCGTCGAACCCGTACTGGTACGAGGCGATCTGTACGCCGGGTGCGAGCGTGGTGACCGCACCGTCGCGCAGCTCGGTGATGTCGGGGAAGCCGAGCCGGGTGAACTCGCCGACCATGAAGTCGATGCCGAAGCGCGGCACCAGCACCTTGGTGGCTCGGTCGAGCCGCCGAACGGTGGGGTAGTGGAAGTGATCGAAGTGGTCGTGCGTGAGATAGAGGTAATCGGGGCAGAGCCAGGCGGGGTCGACGTCGCCCATCGGCGGGTAGTGCCACCATGAACGCCAGTAGCACGACCCCGAGAACCAGGGATCGACGAGGATCGTCGGGCCACTCGTCTCGACGAACAGCGAGCTGTGGCCGATCACCGTGCAGCGCATCGTCGGTCAAGCCTACCGACGCACCATGTGTGCTTTAGAACTTACCGGTGCGTCCGTAGCGGTAATAGCTCGCGAACTGCTTGTTCACCTCGTCGGGCAGCGGCACCACTTCGCCGAGCTGTTGCGCGCCCCAGATTATCTCGGCGGTGCGCTCGACAAGGTGGGCGATGTGCAGCACATCCTTGGGGTTCTTGCCAACGGCGAAGAGGCCGTGGTTCGCCATGAGCACCGCCGCCTTCTCGCCGACGCGCTTGGCGATCTCCTCTGCGAGCTCGTCGGTGCCCGTCGTGCGGTAGTCGGCGACTTCCACGTCGCCACCTACGAACACGTCGAACTCCTCGATGACCGCCGGGATCGCCTTGCGGGTGAGCGCGAACATCGTGGCGAACTTGGCGTGGCAATGCATGGTGGCGTCGATGTTGTCGTGCATCCGCAGGGCGCTCAGGTGCAGCGCCTTCTCGGTCGTGGGGCTGCGCTCACCCTCGAGCACGTTCCCGTCGAGGTCGCACACCACGAGGTCGTCCAGCGTCATCTCCATGTAGTCGAGCGACGACGGCGTGAGCACGGCATTCCCGTCGGGCAGGCGCGCCGCGCAGTTGCCCGCGGTGCCCTGGACGAGGTTGCTCGTGAGCATCTCCTTCGCGACCCAGAGCAGCTGCTCCTTGGTCTCCTGCGCGGTGAGCTTGGCCTGGTTAGCCACTGAGAACCTCCGGGTTCACGATGTTGTCGGGTGTGCGCCCGCTCAGCAGCGCGGCGAGCCCGTCGGCGATGAGCTTGGAGTGGGTGGCCTCGGTGTCGTATGTCGCGCCGCCGATGTGTGGGGTCAGCACCACGTTGGTCATCGAGATCAGCGGGTGATCGGGCTCGAGGTGCTCGCCGATGAAGTGGTCGAGTCCGGCACCGGCGAGGTGCCCTGACTGGAGTGCAGCGACCAGCGCGTCCGTGTCGTGGAGCATCGCGCGAGCCGAGTTCACGAAGATGCTGCCTTCCTTCATCTTCTCGAACTGCTCGGCACCGATCATCCCGGTCGTCTCCGGGGTGACCATCGCGTGCATCGAGACCACGTCGGCCTCGGCGAGCAGATCGTCGAGCGAGTGTGTGGCCTCGGGGTTGTACGGGTCGTACGCGATCACCTTCATGCCGAGACCCTCGAAGCGCCACTTCGTCGCGCGGCCCACCGCGCCGAGCCCCACGATGCCGACGGTCCGCCCGACGAGCTGCCACGCGCGGTACCGCTGGTAGGGGATCGTGCCGTCGCGATACGACTGGCCCTCGCGCACGTCCTTGTCGCCCTGGACAACACCGCGGTTGACCGCGAACGTCAGCGCGATCGTCATCTCGGCGACCGCCTCGGCGTTGCGTCCGGGCGCGCGCAGCACCGGGATGCCCTTGGCCGTCGCGGCAGCGACGTCGACGTTGGTGGGATCGCCGCGACACGAGCCAATGGCGATCAACGGCTGATCGAAGACCGGGCCCTTCACCGAGTCGGACTCGACGATGAGGATGTCCGCGCCCTCGGCCGCGATGCGCTCGGCGAGCTGCTCGGCTTTGTACATGCGCAGCGGGTACTGGTCGATCCACGGATCGAGCACCACTTCTGCGAGTCCGTGCAGCGTGTCGAGACCTTCACCGCGGAACGGCGCGGTCACCAATGCTTTGTGAGAGTCGCTCACCGCGGCGAACCTACTGCTCGAGAACCCTGACTATCGTGTCAGGTTCCGCGGCCGGGCATGAGGGGCTACGCCAGATGACGATTCACTACGAGAAGGACGATGAGCACATCGTCCTCATCACGATCGATCGGCCGGAGGCCAAGAACTCGGCCGACATGGAGCACTTCAAGGTGCTCCGTGAGTCGTGGGAGCGCTTCGACGCCGACGACGACGCCTGGGTCGCCATCATCACCGGCGTCGGCGACGCATTCTTCACGGGGGCGGATCTCAAGAAGTACATCCCCGAGATCACCAAGATGCAGAAGCAGATCGCCGACGAGGGTCTGACCGAGATCGACGGCTACCGCATCGACGACGGCACCCGAGCCGTGCTGCGCGGCGCCAAGATCTGGAAGCCGATCATCGCTGCGGTGAACGGGTTCTGCACCGCCGGCGGGATGGAGATGCTCGGCGGTGTCGACATCCGTGTGGCCTGCCCTGAAGCAAAGTTCGCGGTGATGGAGCCCAAGCGTGGTCTCTTCGCCGGTGGCGGCACCACCGTGCGGCTGCCGCGCCAGGTGCCGTTCCCGCAAGCGATGGAGTTTCTGCTCTGCGCCGACCTCATCCCCGCGCAGCGCGCGTACGAGATGGGGTTCTTGAACGCAATCGTCCCGCGCGAGGAGCTCCTCGACAAGGCGTACGAGTTCGCCCATCGCATCACCGCCAACGCACCGCTCGCCGTGCGAGCCACGAAGCAGGCCGTGTGGGAGGGCCTCGGGATGTCGCTGAAGGACGCGTACAAGAACGAGTCGAAGATCTCGTCGTACGTGTTCCAGACCGAAGATGCCAAGGAAGGCCCGAAGGCCTTCGCGGAGAAGCGCCCGCCGATCTGGCAGGGGAAATAGTGCGTAGCGAACGCAGCGGCGCGAGTCGAACGACCGCGGGACGGGTAGCCCGGCCCGCAGTGAGCGAGCCATGGAGATGAAGCGAAGCGGAAGTAGCGGAGTGGAAGCGAAGCAATCGAGGTGATCGATCCCTGCTCGCCCTGCATCATCGGGGTCGCGCGCCACACGTGGCATCCGCAGGACGTCGGCGACGCCGGCGCACCCGAACCGCTCGACATGTGGGAGCAGATGGCGCGCGCCGCGGCCGACGACAGCGGCGCGGGGTCGAAGGTGCTCGACGCCCTCCAGAGCGTGCAGATCGTGTACTGCCAGACCTGGCAGTACGACGACCCGGT
>JANOHN010000060.1:0-2387 GCA_031406505.1 Acidimicrobiia bacterium
ACTCGCGCGCCGCGTCGAAATGGTCGGGTGAATGCTTCTCGCGTCCGGATCAGAGGTCGTCCGCCGGCGAGTTCAGGCTGGCGAGCGGAGCGAAGCCGGACTGCATGTCTGAGTCCGCCGGACGACCTCTGGGTCCGGACACCGGAGCCGTGCGCGAAGCCGTGCGCCTACCCGGCCTTGGACTGCGGCGCGGCGGCGCGGGCTTCGGTCATGCGGCGGTAGATGCGCTCGAGGTCGTCGAGGCCGGCGAAGTCGACGGTCATCGACCCCTTGCCGCCCTTGCCCATCTTGATCTTCACGCGTGTCTCGAGGAAGTCGGCGAGCAGCTCTTCGAGCTCGGCGAGTCCGGGCGGGCGCATGCGACCCGGCGCGGGTGGCTTCTCGCCGTTGGTGCTCGCCCCGTCGTTGCGCGCGCGCACTGCATCTTCCACCGAGCGCACCGACAGGTCTTCCTTGATCGCGCGCTTGGCCAACGCCTCCTGGAACGCGCGGTCGGGCGTACCGAGCAACGCGCGCGCGTGCCCCATCGAGAGTTGCGACTCGCGCACTGCTCGTTGGATCGACGGGGGGAGCTGGAGCAGGCGCAGCGTGTTCGAGATCGCGGCGCGACTCTTGCCGACGCGCGAAGCCACTTGCTCGTGGGTGAGCTTGAAGTCCTCGATGAGCTGCTGGTAGGCGGCCGCTTCTTCGAGCGGGTTGAGGTCTTCTCGCTGGACGTTCTCGACCAACGCCTGCTCGAGCGCGGTGTCGTCGTCGGTCTCGCGCACGAGCGCGGGGATGGTCTGGAGCCCGACCCGCTTCGACGCTCGCCACCGACGCTCGCCGGCGATGAGCTCGAAGCCGTCGCCGGCCGGACGCACCAGCACCGGCTGGAGGAGACCCACCTCGCGGATGGAGTCGGCGAGCGCGCCGATCGACTCCTCGTCGAACACGTCGCGGGGTTGGTACGGGTTTGGGCGAATTGCCGCAATCGGGATCTCGCGATAGCCCGAAACCGACGGCGCTCGATGCTCGGCTGCCCCCGGAGGGATGAGGGCGCCGAGCCCTCTACCGAGACCGCTTGGTCGCGCCACGGCTCACCTCTTTCGCCAGGTCGCGGTACGCCTTGGCGCCACGCGAGGTCGAGTCGAACACGATGATCGGCTGGCCGAACGACGGCGCCTCGGAAAGCCGCACGGTGCGGGGTACGACGGTTTCGTAGACCTTGGCCCCGAAGTACTCGCGAACCTCGTTCACCACTTGGTCGGCGAGCTTCGTGCGCCCGTCGTACATCGTGAGGATGATCCCCCGCACGTCGAGCAGCGGGTTCAGGTTGGCCTGCACGAGCGAGACGTTCCGCAGCAGCTGACCGAGACCTTCCAGGGCGTAGTACTCGCACTGGATCGGCACGATCACGTCGTCGGCCGCGGCCAAGCCGTTGACGGTGAGGAGCCCGAGCGACGGGGGGCAATCGATGAACATCAGGTCGTACTGGTCCTTGACCGACTCGAGCGCCTTGCGGAGCTTGAGCTCACGGCTGATCTGGGGAACCAGCTCGATCTCGGCGCCGGAGAGGTCGATGGTGGCCGGGACCACGAACAGGTTCTTGATGCTCGTCGGCTCGATGCAGTCCTCCACCGAGGCCTCGCCCATGATCACGTTGTAGATCGAGCCCGACACATCACGCGGGTTCAGACCCAGACCAGTCGTGGCGTTGCCCTGGGGGTCGAGGTCGACGATGAGGACCCGAAATCCGAGCTCGGCGATCGCCGCACCCAGGTTGACGGCGGTCGTGGTCTTCCCCACCCCACCCTTCTGGTTGGCGATCGCGATGATGCGTGGGAGCTCAAGCGGCTTCTGGGCCGCGGCCGCCGCCGGCTCGGGAAGCGTCTCTGGATCGAGGATGGGGCCGCCGGGCAGCTCCGCGCGAAGCACCTCTTCGATGTCGTCGTGGACCTTCGTCTTTGCCACCACTGCCTCCGGGGATCGTGATCCTCGACCTGAGGTTGAGGGTGGAAGCATACGAGGCCCGCGGGCGCTTGACCAGACCTGGGTCAAGATTTTCTTTTCTCTCCGCTGCGGGGTCTTACCGGGCTGGTTGTGCTGTTTCTGCGGCTCCGACCGCCAGGCGCCGGTCACCCGCTGCTCAGCAGCGCCTAACTTCGCCCGAGCCCCTGCGCCCGCCGTCCGCCGCGGCGGACCGGCGGTCGGGGCTTCGCCCCGGGTCTCGGTCGATCGGCGCAATCGCTTCGCATCGGGCGCCGGACCTGCCGGCCTCCCATCCGGGCCGACCACCCGTGGGTGCCGCCAACGTCGGGTCGGGGATTCCGGCCGGAGACCACCCCGCGCACGCGGTCAGGCGGGTTTGGAACGAGGGGGTTTCACGTGAAACGTCGTTCTGGGGGGAT
>JANOHN010000076.1:0-31444 GCA_031406505.1 Acidimicrobiia bacterium
TCCTGGAGCGCCATCGCGTGGGGAGCCGAGTCAGCCGGAACTGGCGCGCTCATGGTCTCGACGGTCGCCACCGGTTCCCCCCTTTGGCTCCAACGGCAAATCTGACGCTATATCAGATTTCAATCGGGAATCTAGGCGCCCCGGCCGGTCCGTCCTCGTCACGCTCCCTGGAGGGTCGGCGCGAGGTCGGTGAGGAGCTGATGGATGTCGCGCGCGCACGCTTCGAACTCAGCGAGCTCGCCGCCGGCGGGATCGATCACGTCCTCCCACGGCTCGAGGTCGACCGCCGCGAGGTCGAGGGCATCCAACCGCTCAGCAAAGCGGCCGGACAGAAGAGGGAGATCGCGGGCGAGCCGCCGCAGGGTGCCAGTGCGAGCCGCGGCCTCGGGATGGACGCGCCGCACATAGGCCACGTGCTCGCCGGCGAGTCCGACGATGAGGTCGGCGGACTTGGCATGGACGTCGCGCAGCTGCATGCTCCGATGCATCGGCGCTCCGAGCTCGAGCCCTTCGAGTGCGGTACGCGTCCGCCAGCTCATCGGCATCCCCTCGATCACGTGGGTGCCGGCAGTGGTGATCTCGAGGTCCTGGATCTCGGAGTCGGGGACGTGCGCGGCGAGGATCGCACCGGCCATCACCGACCGAGCCGCGTTTCCGGTACAGACGAAGACCACGTGCGGCATGATCGAGCTAGAAGTCGCCGGGCGGGATGTTCGCCTGCTTCGTCGGCACCTTGGGCCCGGGGTCGACCGCGAACCCGCCGTCCACGAAGCGCACGACGTCACGTCGGATCCATGTCGGGCAGCAGTTGGCATCGGCCCGGCGGTACACCGGCGTCCAGGTGACCAACGTGCCGTGCTTGATCTTGGCCGTGCCCTTGTACAGCTGCATCGCGGCGAGCACGACGGGCGCGCCGTTGTCGGCCGTTCCCACGATGTCGACGTCGAGGATCTGGCCAGTGCCCTCGGAGCGGTAGCCGACGAGCAGCTCGGGCTCGCCGTCGCCCGTCACGTCGCCAACCTCCGCCTTGACATCCGCGTACACCGGTCCGGGATCATTCCCCTGTGGCCGCGTGGCGAGGGCTACCTCCCACTGGTCGTCGCCAACGGGCCGATAGATGCGAACGATCCACGGGCGCGACACGAGGACGTTGTCGAAGCGCTCCCCGGCCTCCACGATGAAGACGAGCTGGCCATTCGCGGTGTCGACGACGGCGCAGTCACCCTCGCCGCTGTCGAGCAGCACTTGGCAGCCTTGGAACGGCTCGAGCACGCGCACCACCGAGTCGACCGGCTCTCGCAGCACGGCGTCGTCCGCGCTCAAGAAAGGCCCACCCGCGCTCGCGCTGACCGGCGCGACGATCCAGACCGCGGCGAGGGCCGCACATGCCGCGACGCGTAACCGTCGACTCGCCATCAGACCGGAGGCGTGCAGAGCGTGGGGACGGTGCTCGGACGCTGGTTGCGCGTCGCGCAGACCACGGTGAGTACGCCGTCGGCCGTCTGCTGATCCTCGAACACCACATGAAACGTGGCGTCGAAGCCAGTCCGGTCGTCGCGCAGCCGGCCGATGAGCTCGAAGCTGAGCACCTTCGGATCGGGGACGTCGGCCGCCGACAACACGATCGCGAGGCTCGGATCGATCCGTCCGGTCACTGGTCCGAAGCTCTTGGTCTCGGTCGTGGTCGACGCGTTCGGATCGCCGATCGCGACCTTCGCCTTGATCTGACGGATCTCCTTGGCTCCGCCGCCGAAGAGGTCGCCGTCGAGATCGGAGGTGATCTCCATCTCACCCGTGACCGGGTCGATGCGGAGCTCGAGCGTGGCCGTTCCGTCTGTGACGAAGGTGGTGTTGGTGAACGTGCCCTCGTAATACCCGTCGTACTGCTGGGCCAACGCGACAACCGGGTTCGTGGACTGCGGGACCAACGTGGTCGGGATCGGAAGGGTCGTCGTGGTGGACGTCGACGTGGTGGACGTCGCACTCGCCACGTGCTGCTTCGAATCGTCACCGCCACCACCGAGTGCAACGGCAGCGATCACCACCACGAGCACCGCGCCGCCGATCGACGCGCCCACGATGATGCGTCGGCGTTGCGAGGCGCGTCGACGGTCGGAGCGCGCACCGAATTCGGACGTCATGACCACGAGCGTACTGGGCACTGATCGCGTGACCGGTGCCAGCCGTCTTCGTATGCTCGCGGCATGCCCATCGACGTGCGCCGCGCCGGCGACCGCTTCCACACCGAGCTCCACTGGCTCGATTCGTGGCACTCGTTCAGCTTCGGCGGTCACCACGACCCCGAGAACACGCACCACGGCCGGCTCCTCGTGAACAACGACGATGTGATCGCCGGTGGCGGTGGCTTCGGAGAGCATCCGCACACCGACATGGAGATCGTCACGTGGGTGCTGGAGGGCGAGCTCGAACACCGCGATAGCACCGGTACGCATGACGTGATCTACCCGGGTCTCGCGCAGCGCATGAGCGCAGGTCGCGGGATTCGACACTCCGAGGTGAACGCGAGCGCAGAGCACCCCGTGCATCTCGTGCAGATGTGGGTGTTGCCCGACACGCGCGGCATCGAACCCGGCTACGAGCAGCGCGACCTGTCGGAGGCCATCGCGGGCGGCGGACTCGTCCCCGTCGCGTCGGGCCGTGGCGACGACGGCGCGGTGTCGATCCACCAACGTGACGCCGTCCTGTGGGTCGGGAGGCTTCGGCCGGCCGACCAGGTGACGGTGCCCGATGCGGCGCACGCCCACGTGTTCGTGGCGGTCGGTGACGCAACCCTCGATGGGGTCGGTGCTCTCGCCACCGGCGATGCGGCGCGTCTGAGCGAAGCGGGTGCGCGCGAGCTCACGGCTGGCGCCGACGGCGCCGAGATCCTGATCTGGGAGATGGCTTAGCCACACCCCCCGTTCTCGGCCCGGTGAGCCGGCCCGCGCTCGCCCGTCAGTCCTTGGTGTCGACCCAGCCTTGACCGTCGACGTGGCGCCGAATCACGCGCGCCGGGTTCCCCACCGCCACGCAGCGGTCCGGGATGTCCGATGTCACCACCGAGCCGGCGCCGATCACCACGTGCGCGCCGATCGATACACCTGGGAGCACGATCGCACCGTGGCCGAGCCACGACCCATCGCCGATCGCAACCGGCTTCGATGCCGCGAACTGCGATCCGATCGGCGTGTCGACGTCCTCGTAGCCGTGGTTCGCGTCGGTGACATACACGTTGTGCCCGGTGAACACGTGATTGCCGATCACGACGCGTTGATGCGCGACGACGGCCGAGCCCTTCCCGATGAGCGAGTGGCTGCCGATCGTGAGCACCTCGACGTCGCCGAGGTCGTGCTCGGGTGACACGCCGGCCGACAGGCTCGCGTACGGCCCGACGATCGTCCCCTCGCCGATCCGGATGTATTGCTCGCCGAACAGCGCACTGACCGGGAAGCAGATGGAGCTCCCATCGCCGAAGCCCCGGAAGCGCTTCGCACGCGCGCTGCGGGGCCCGATCGCGGCCCATCCCGTGAGTCGTTCCCAAAGGCGCTGCGCGAACGCACCGATCAGCGTCGACGGCCTCACTCGGGTGGACCGATGACCACGATCTGGTCTGCCGCCCCGACCGAGATCGAGGCCGACTTGGCCGGGTTCATCACGACCTCCGGCGAGCTCGCGCCGTCGGCACCGTGGGCCAACCGGTAACCGACCGCGACCTCGCCGCGCAATCGCGCGGCGGCCACGATGCGCCCAAACTCCACAGCGCCTTCGTCGCGCACGTACCACGGCGCAGGCTTGAGCCCGATCGCTGAGCCCTCGGCGTCGAACAAGTCTGCGAACACGGGCCCGAGCTCAGGGTTCTCCGAGAGCTGCGTGAGCATGTAGCTCGACATCGCGTCGCTCACGACAAAGTCGTCGGCGCCGGTCGCCTGCGCCAGCTCGACGTCGGCGGCGTCGAGCAGCTCGGTCACGATCCGACAGCGGCTCCCGTCGATCGCCGACTCGTGGAGGGCGCGGCGAAGCAACAGCAGGGTGAGCAGCGTGCGGGCATCGGCCTCCGACGCACTGAGCCCGTCGCGGTATCCGAGGATGATCACATGGTCGAACGTTCGCCCGCTCACGGTATCGGTGAGCTCGTCGAGGTCGGCGCGTTCGGCTTCGAAGCGGACACGAAGACGCTCGACCGGGATCTCGGCGAGCTCGCTCGGGTCGACGAGGTCGGGGTCGACGAGCACGTCGACCGCCGAGCGCGGTGGCACGAACTGATCGAGCTCCATGAGGATCGCCGGCCCCAACCAGTTCCACCCGACGACGAGTAGCTGCTCCGGACCGCTCGCCGCCGGGCCGAGCGGCACGTCACCGATCACCTCGTCGCGGAAGCCCGTGAACACGATCGTGTCGTCATCTTCCGCGATCGCGATAATGGAGTCGCCCGCAGCGAAGACCGTGTCCATCGGCGGATTCACCGCTGACGTCCCGTCGCGGTACCGGATACCGATGACACTCGACACCTCGTACGCGAGCAGGCTGTCGCCGAAGGTCCGACCGACCAGCGGATCGGCCGGAGCGAAGTAGAGCTCGTCGCCATCGAAGTCGAGAAGGTCCTGGCACACCGCACTCAGCCCGGCCTGCCGACACGCCTGCGCGGTGATCCGCGCGATCACGTCGGTCGCCCGCACGGTCAACACGCGGCCACCACTTGCCTCATGCAGCGCTCGCGCTGTCTCCGCGTCTCGGATCTCGGCCACGATCGGGGTGTCAGGGTTCTCGAGTGCATGCAGCACGGCGAGCACCGACTTCACGACGGAGGCGTCGCCGGCCGCATCGGAGTCGCCGAGCACGATCACCGATCGCGCGTCTGACACATTCGCGATCTCGAGATCGTGCAGGCTCGACGGGCTCCCCGTGCGACAGACCACACGCGAACCGTGCAGCTTCTGGATCCGCGCCGAGAGCTCTTCCTCCATCTCCTGCTTGTCGCGGTCGGCGAGCACGACGATGGCCGGCCGCTTTCGATTCTCGTTGGCCACGCACAGCTCGGCGACCACCGTGAAGATCCGCGGCGAGAAGCCGAGGATCAACGTGTGGTCGCGCTCGATCACCGCACTCCGACCGCGTCGCATCATCTCGATGCGCTGTTCGATGCCACTCGCGATGAGACCGATGAGCACCGCGGCGATCGAGATGCCGATGAGCGTGACGACGAGCATCACGACCCGCAGGAACCAGCCATTGTCGCCCGAGAACGTGCCCGGATCGAGAATGCGCAGGAGGCTCTGCCAGAACGCCTCGCCCAGCCCGGGGTGCTTGTCCTCGTTGATCGCAGTGCCGGTAATGGCCAAGACGAAGGCCGCGAACAGGACCAGCCCGATCGTGAGGACGGCGAGGTAGCCGATCACCGGCAACGTGCCCCGCGCGATCGTGTTGTCGAAGCGGTACCGGACTCGCTGGCCCACCGACCGTCGCATCGGCTTCACGAGGCGGACACTAGCCAGCACCGTGCTTGTGGGTCCCGGCCGCCCGGGTCAGGATGTTGCCGCGCGAAGGGGGAACGCATGGCTGCACCTGCGGTCGAGAGTCCAAGGCTTTCGACGAACACGAAGTTGCTAGGTGTCTTGCTCGCAGGCGCGGCGGCGTCGGTGCTCCTCGGCGTGTACGCCGACTCCCACACGCCGAGCGGCGAGAAGCCGTACACGCTCTTCTTCTCCGACACGATCCAGCTCAAGGCCTGGTTCGCTACTGCTGCCGTGATCCTCGCGGTCGTACAGGTGCTGCTCGCGATGCGCATCTACGGCAAGCTCGACTGGCCGAAGAAGGTCCCGCCGTGGCTGGGCGACGCTCACCGCCTCACGGGCACCGTTGCGTTCCTCGTGAGCCTGCCGGTCGCGTACCACTGCCTCTGGGCGTTGGGCTTCCAGTCAGGCACGACTCGCGTGCTCATCCACTCGGTCGTTGGCTGCATCTTCTACGGCGCGTTCGTCACGAAGGTGCTCTCCGTGCGAATGCACAACCTGCCCAATTGGGTGCTGCCCGTGATCGGCGGGCTGGTGTTCGCCGCGCTCGTGGTGATCTTCCTCACGAGCAGCCTGTGGTTCTTCACCTCGTCCGATGCGCCGAGGCCGATCTTCTGATGAAGCGGAGCACGCGGTGACGTTCAAGCAGATCGTCCGGGGCATCGAAGCGCTGGCGCTCGTTGCCGCGCTCGTGTTCGTGGTGCTGCTGTTCGCCAACGATGGCGGCGGCGGCGAGGCCGCGCCGGCATCGGGGGGCGCTCAGCTCTACAGCGCGAACTGCGCCGGCTGTCACGGCGTGGACGGCGGCGGCGGGCTCGGGCCAGCGCTCGCGGGCGAGGTCACGACGGCCTTCCCCGACATCGAGGATCAGATCACATTGGTGTCGGAGGGCCGAGGATCGATGCCCGCCTTTGGCGGTGACCTCAGCGAAGAGCAGCTCCGCCAACTCGTGGAGTACACCCGAACCGATCTCGGCAGCTAGGTGGCGGGCGCGGCACCAGCTCGGATCGGCTTCCTCTACGACTACCCGGCCGGCGATGGCGGGGCCGCGAAGGAGTCCGCGTTCAGGCTCGGGTTCAGCGAGATCGCCGCGTCCGGACGTGTGGATCGCGACGTCGAGCTGATCGCGAGCCACGTTCGCGGGCTTCCTACCGGCACCGAGCACGAGGTAGTAACCGGGTTTCACGAGGTCGAGCGCGCCGGGTGCCTGCTGGTCGTCGGTCCGGCGATCAGCGACAACGGCCTGATCACGGCACCGCTCTTCGACGAGCACGGCCTCCCCAGCATCAACTACACGGGTGGTGAACGGACCCGTGGCGAGTTCAGCTTCCAATACCAAGTGGGTTCACTCGAAGAGGAGCCCGCGGTCCTCGCGGCTCGCCTTGCGCAGCGCGGACTCCACCGGCCGGCGATCGTGCACGACCAGTCACCAGTGGGCAAGCGCTACTTCGAGTGCTTCGACGACGCGCGCGGCGCGCTCGGCCTCGAGACCGCGGGGAGCACCTCGATCTCGGCTATGGCCGAGGACCTCACCGAGCAGATCGGTCGGATGCGGGACCTCGCACCCGACTCCCTCGTGTACCTGGGGCTGGGCCTGTCGTCACGCGCGGTGGCACTCGCGCTGACAAGCATGGGCTGGGATATCCCCGTCGTCGCGAACAGCGCGTTGATGTTCGGGTACGCCCGACCCGACTGGCGCGACGGGTACCGAGGGTGGGAGTACGTCGACGCCATCGCCGACGACAACGTGATGCGCGCGCACCTGCGCGGGTGCTCGCCCGAGTTGGCCGCGAGCCCGACCTCGTGTGCCATGTACGACATCGGCCGGCTCGTCGGCGAGGCGCTGGCGCGCACGCAGCACCTCACTCGCGACGGGCTGCGGGATGCGCTCGAACGCGTGAAGATGCTCCCGGCGACGTGCGGTCGCGAAGGCACGATCATGAGCTTTGGCGTGTGGGACCACGCGGCGCTCAAGGGCGAGTACCTCGTGCTCCGCGAGTGGCGCGACGGTGAGACGGTGCAGGTCGACACCACCGCCGGATAACCAGGGCATCCAGCGCGGCGCCGGAGCTCAGGCGGAAGCGCTCGCCAGGAGCGAATGAGGCTGTCACACCCCAGTGGTTCACTCAACGCATGCCTCGGAACCGCCGGGACTTGGGAGGACCGATGAACGACCTCAGCACCATCACCCGACCGCACCTCGCACCGACCGTGCGCTTCGAGCCCTGCCTGGCGTTCGCCGCCGACCAGCTGGTCGACGCCGGCACGTGCGCGGCATGCGGCTGGCCGACCGACGACCACGAGCCCGCGTACGCCGCCTGACTACGCCGACTTGCGACTGCGCTTCCGCGGCTTCTCCGACTGCTCGGCGGCCGGCGGGAGCTCCTCTTCGTCGTCGCCGTCCGCAGGGGCACCCGCGCTCGCGCGTCCGGCGCGCGCCAGGCTCGCTTCCAGCGCGGCCATCAGGTCGACGACCTTGCCCTTCTCCTCGACCATGGGCGTGGCAACCACTTCCTTGCCCGCGGCCTTGGCATCGATGAGGGCCATGAGCTGCTCGCGGTACCCGTCCTCGTACTTGGTGGGATCGAAGTCGGTAGAGAGCGTCTCCACGAGCTGCTTGGCGATCTCGAGCTCACGCTCCGACGGCTCGGCAGCTTCCTCGTCGGGGAGCACACCCTCGATCGAGTTGATCTCGTCGGCGTACCGCATCGTCTCCAGGCACAGGATGCCGTCAAGGGCGCGAATCGCCACCAGGCTCTCCTTGGAACGCATCACCACGCGGCCGATCGCAACTTTGCGGAGCTGGGTCATTGCCTCCACGAGCAGTCGGTACGCCTTCGCGGCCTCCGGGTCCGGCTGCAAGTAGTAGGGGTTCTCGAAGAAGATCGGGTCGATCTGGTCGAGGTCCACGAAGTCCTCGATCTCGATGGTCCGGCTGGCCTTCGGAGCGAGTGACTTCAGGTCGTCGTCGCCGACCACCACGTATTGGCCCGGCGATACCTCGAAGCCCTTCACGATCTGCTCGGCTTGCACCTCCTCGCCGGTCTGGTCCGAAACCTTGCGATAGCGGATCCGCGAGTTCGTGCCCGCCTCGAGCTGGTTGAATCGCACGTCGCGGTTCTTCGTGGCCGACAGCACCTTCACGGGCACGTTGACGAGCCCGAACCCGATGTTCCCGCTCCAAATAGCACTGGGCACAGTGGCCACCTCCTACAACTACGCCCACTACTTTCGCAGACATGGCGGAGCCATCCAAGACCGTGACCGAGGTCGAGGGCCGGCGCCTGACCCTGTCGAACCTCGACAAGGTGATGTACCCGGCGACCGGCCTCACCAAAGCTGGTGTCGTCGACTACTACGCCCGCATCGCTCCGGCCATGTTGCCCCACCTTCGGGGCCGGGCCGTCACGATGGTGCGCTGGCCCGACGGGGTCGACGGCCCCTCCTTCTTCGAGAAGCGGTGCCCGCCCCATGCCCCGGAGTGGGTGCGGACCGCCGCGATCGACACCGACCTCACCGCCTGCGTCGTCGACGATGTCGCCACGCTGGTCTGGATGGCGAACCTTGCCGCACTCGAGCTCCACACGCTGCAAGCCACGGTGGACGATCCCGACCGGCCCACATCCCTGGTGCTCGACCTCGACCCCGGTCCGCCGGCCACCGTGCTCGACTGCTGCCGCGTCGCCCTCGAGCTCCGCGGCTTGCTGGAAGAGCTCGGGCTCGTGTCGGTCGTCAAGACATCGGGCGGCAAGGGGCTCCACCTCGCGGTGCCCGTCCACGGCGCGACCGCCGACGACACCAAGACGTTCGCCCGCGCGCTCGGCGAGGTGCTCGCGACGCAGGACCCCAAACGGGTCACGATCATCATGGCCAAGGAGCAGCGACGGGGAAAGGTGTTTGTCGACTGGAGCCAGAACGACCGACACAAGACGACCGTCTGCGCGTACTCTTTGCGCGCTCGTGAACGCCCGTTCGTCTCGGCGCCTGCGTCGTGGGACGAAGTCGCGCACGCACTCGACACTGATGAGCCCGAGCTGCTCGCGTTCGACACACTGGCCGTCCTCGAGCGCGTCGCGACTCTTGGCGATCTCTACGAGTCGAACCTCATGGTCGAGCAAGCGCTGCCCCGGCTCGGCGACCTGTAGCGTTCGTCCATGACAGTGGGCGCGGATCTGTCGGGAAAGGTTGCGATCGTCACCGGCGCGTCACGCGGTGTCGGCGCGGCGACCGCAGTCGCCCTGGCTGCGTCAGGCGCGCGGGTGGCGTGCGCGGCGCGCGCCACCGACGCAACCCCGCTCCCACTCCCGGGGACCATCGACGAGACCGTGCGCCGCATCACGGTTGCCGGCGGCGAAGCCATCGCCGTGGCTACGAACCTCGCCAAAGTCGACGACGTGCACCAGATGGTCCAAACCACGCTCGAGACGTGGGGTCGCGTCGACATCCTGATCAACAACGCCGCCGTCACGTTCCCGGGAGATCTCGAGCTCCCCGTGAGGCGCCACGACCTCATCTTCGCGGTGAACACCCGAGCACCACTCGTGGCGATCGAGGCGGTCGCACCGTCGATGCGCAAGCAGGGCGGCGGTTCGATCGTCAATGTGTCGTCGCTCGCCGGCTTGAACTACATCCCGGGTCTCATGGCCTACGGAATGTCGAAAATCGCGCTCGAGCACCTCACGATCTCCGCCGCGGCACAGCTCGCGCCCTTCGCGATCGCCGTGAACACCTTCCGCATCGACGTGCCGGTTGCCTCCGAAGGGTTCGTGGCCAACGCGCCCGAGTACGACCACTCCGACTGGGAGCCAAGCGACGTGGCGGCCGAGGGCATCGTGTGGATGGTCGAACAGCCACCGACGTACACAGGGCGCAACGAGAGCATGGCGCGCCTCCGCGAGGAACACGGGATCATGCCGTCGCGGGTCCCACGTTCGCACGGCCAGGCGCCGGGTTTCGTCACCGAGAACCCGATGCGTCTCCCGGGATCGGCCGCGTCCTGACCGCGGGTCCGTCACTCCCGAGCTCCGGCGTGCTCATCTAGCCCATATGTTCGAGGAACCCCGACGGCCGCGCGACACACAACGCGCGCGCGTCTATCGAGCCGAGACGCCCATGCCGTCGAGCCCGCTGCCCGGTCTCGACGCGTGCGCGGCCTTCGCCGATCGAGTTGTGGGCACGCTCTGGTGGCACTCGCGCTTCCCCGACCACACCATCGACAAGGTGCCGCGCTTTCGTCCCGGCAACGGCGCGCGCCAAGCGTTCTTCCGTGCGGAAGAGAGCGGAGGCTTCTCGATCACGCTCCCCCGTCGCTATCGAACCAAGGGCGTCGTGCTCCACGAACTCGCCCATTGGGCGCTGTGCGACCAACCTCACCTCGCGCACCACGGGCGAGCGTTCACACGACTGCTGCTGGACGCCACCGCGGAGTTCCTCGGACCTGAGCGGGCCGACGCGCTGGCCACCTCGTACGACGAACAACGCGTCAAGGTCGGCCATCCGCCGCAGCTGACTGTCGACGGTCGCCTCGAGTACGGCCTGGACGAGCTGACGCTCGCCAATCGGTAGCCCAAGATTCCCGCTCTCGGTGCTCCGCACCGGGCCGCTTGGGCCACGGCTCCCTGCGCCGCAGGGTACCTGCGGCGCGATCGGTAGCCTCCGGGTCTATGCACGAGGGGAGCCGCCGGGCGATCGCCGCTGCGTTCATCGCCAACCTCGGGATCTCGATCGCCAAGTTCATTGCCTTCATCTTCACTGGTGCAGCATCGATGCTCGCCGAATCCATCCACTCTCTTGCCGACACCGGCAACCAGGGTCTGCTCTTCCTCGGCGGCGCGCGCTCACGGCGCGCACCCACGGAGACCCATCCATTCGGCTTCGGTCGCGAGCGCTACTTCTGGGCGTTCGTCGTGGCGCTCGTGCTCTTCTCGCTCGGCTCGATGTTCGCCTTGTACGAGGGCATCTCCAAGCTGATCAACCCGCACGAGATCGAATCGCCGGAATGGGCATTCGGAGTGCTGGGGATGGCGATCATCCTCGAGAGCTTCTCGCTCAGAACCGCGGTGCGTGAAGCCGCGAAGGTGCGAGGGGACCAGAGCTGGTGGCAGTTCATCCGCAAGTCGAAGAGCCCCGAGCTCCCGGTCGTGCTGCTCGAGGACATCGGCGCGCTGCTCGGCTTGGTGTTCGCGCTCATCGGCGTCGCCGTCGCGACCGTTGCCGACGAGCCGGCGTTCGACGCTGCGGGCAGCATTGCGATCGGACTGTTGCTCGGCGTAATCGCCGTCGTGCTCGCCATCGAGATGAAGTCCCTGCTGATCGGCGAGGCCGCATCACCCGAGGAGCTGAACGTCATCCGCGACTCGATCGAGACGAGTCCCGATGTCGGCCGCCTGATCCACCTGCGCACCGAGCACCTCGGCCCCGAAGACCTCCTCGTCGCGGCGAAGATCGAGCTCGCGTCCGCGGCAACCACGTCGGCCGCGCAGGCCATCGACCGCATCGAAGCGCGCATACGAGAATTGGTGCCCCACGCGCGCGTCATCTACATCGAGCCGGACGAGTACCGAGGCGGAACCAACCCATACTGAGGAGCGGACGATGACCGACGATGTCACCCGAGGCACGATCTCGGCGGTCGAGCGCTTCAACGATGCGCTCAACGATCACGATGTCGACGCGGCGATCGCGTTGATGACCGATGATGCCGTCTTCGAGAGCACCAGCCCGCCCGATGGTGAGCGCTACGAGGGTTCTGCGGCGATACGACGCGTGTGGGAGCAGCTCTTCGCGGGCACGCCCACGGCGCACTTCGACGCCGAGGAGATGATCGCGACTGGCGACCGCTGCGTGGTCCGTTGGCGCTACACGTGGCAGGAGGGCCACACGCAGCATCACGTGCGCGGCGTCGACGTACTGCGCGTCCGCGACGGCAAGGTCGCCGAGAAGCTCGCCTACGTCAAGGGCTGAGCCTCGGAATCCTCAGTCGAGGCGGCGGAGCTCGAGGCGGTAGCGGTGGCCGTTCTCCACGTACCCCTTGGCGAGCACTGCGATCGCAGCAGGATCGACGACGTCGAGCTTGAGCTTGGCCGGCACGCCCATCGCCATCGCGCCCGACGGCACCTCCATGTCGTTCGGCACGAACGCGCTGCCCGCCACGAGCGCGCCCGTCCTCACGATGGCGCGGTGCAGCACGACCGAGTTGGATCCGATCAACGATCCGTTCTCGACCACGCAGCACTCGAGATGCGCAAGGTGGCCGACCACGCAGTCGTCTCCCACGATCGTGGCGAACTCGCGCGTGCAGTGCACCACGGTGCCGTCCTGGATCGACGTGCGCGCCCCAATGATGATCTCGCCATAGTCGCCACGGAGCACCGTTTGCGCCCAGATCGTCGACTCGGCGCCGATCGTCACGTTCCCGATCACTGTGGCGTCGGGATGCACGAACGCCTCGGGATGGATGTTCGGCTCCGAGTCGCCGAGCGCGTAGATCGGCATGGCCCTGACGGTAGCCCGCTCCATCACTAGCCTTCCGCGCCGTGCTCGACGCCTCGACTCTCGACGCCCACGTCGATGCGATCGCACGCGACGGATACACGATCCTCGAGCACGCCATCGAACCTGCGCTTCTCGATGCGCTCAACCACGACCTCCTCCGCCTCGAGCGCGAGTACCGCGTGGAGCCTTCTGACAACGGCTTCGAGGGGGCGCGCACCGTCCGCATCTACAACCTCTTGGCGTTCGGCAAGCTCTATGAGGCGATCCCCGTCTACGACCAGGTGCTACCTGTGGTGGAGCGCGTGCTCGACCCGGGGTGCCTGGTGTCGTCGCTCTCCTCGATCAGCATCGATCCCGGTGAGACCGCACAACCGATCCACGCCGACGACCAGCTCATCCCGCTCGACAAGCCACATGCACCGACCGTCTGCAACTCGATGTGGGCGCTCACCGACTTCACCGAGGCGAACGGCGCGACGCGCATCATCCCGGGGACGCACCTCGCCGACTCGTCACCCGACTACGGCGCGCCCTACGACAGCATCGCCGCCGAGATGCCGAAGGGCAGCGTGCTCGTGTGGCACGGCAGCTTGTGGCACGGCGGCGGTGCGAACACCAGCGACGAGCGACGAGTCGGCATCGCGATGAACTACTGCGCCGGTTGGATCCGCCAACAAGAGAACCAACAGCTCGGCATCCCGCGCGACGTCGCGGCCGGGTTCTCAACGCGCCTGCGCCAGCTCTGTGGCTACGGCATCTACAACGGCTTGATGGGCCACATCAACAAGCGCGACCCGGTGGAGCTCCTCGGCGACGCGCCAACAACATCAATGGTCTGGGACCAGATCTAGTAGCTCTCTAGCTACATCACGACCGCGCCGCCGTCGACGGCGAGCGCGTGGCCGACCACAAACGACGCCGAGTCGGAGAGCAACCAGACCATCGCTTCCGCGATCTCCTCGGGTCGTGCAAGCCGACCGATCGGCGCGGACTGCTCCATCGCCTGCTCGATGACCGGATCACCACCCATGAACCCCTCGAGCATCGGCGTACGCGTGCTGCCAGGGCACACGGCGTTCACCCGCACTCCCGCTTTCACGTACTCGAGCGCGGCGGCACGCGTCAGACCGATCACGCCGTGCTTGCTGGCGACGTAGCCCGGAAGTCCGGCGAAGCCGATGAGGCCGGCGCCGGACGACGTGTTCACGATCGCTCCGCCGCCCTGGGCGACCATCTGCGGGATCTCGTGCTTGAGGCACAGAAATACACCGGTGAGGTTCAGCGCGATCACACCGTTCCACTGCTCGAGCGTGTAGTCGGCGGTCGGCGCCGACGGGCCGGTGGTACCGGCGTTGTTGATCGCCGCATCGAGTCGACCGAACGTGTCGACGGCCGCGGCGACCGCGGCGATCACATCCTCTTCTTGGGTGACGTCAGTGCGTACGAAGCGGGCCTCCGAGCCAGCTTCCTCACATTGCGCCACCGTGTCGGCGCCCCCACCGGCGTCGAGATCGGCCACCACGACCCGCGCCCCACGACCGGCCAGGATCCGGGCCGCGGCCTGCCCCAGCCCCGAGCCACCACCCGTGATCAGCGCCACCTTGCCCTCGAAGTCCCTCATCCTTTGCTCCGCTCCCACTCCGCTACTTCCGCTTGGCTCCATTCGCTCCGTTCGCTGCGCAGGAAGCCCATCACCCTGTGCTCCGCTCCCACTCCACTACTCCCACGCCGGCCAGCGGCGGGACCCTATCTGCGGGCGACTGGCGCTACAGCAGGTGCCATTGGAGGTCGATATGCCGGGCATGGCCAAGACCGCCGATGAGGCCTCGAGCGACGCCCAGGCACCCAAAGAGGTTGGCCGCCAGCTTCGCCACGTCCGGCGCAAGCAAGGCCTCTCCCGGAGCGAGGTCGCACGTTCGGCCGGGCTGACGCGGCGCGAGCTCGCCGCCTATGAGAGCGGTCGAGCCGAGGTTCCCGAGAGCGACCTCTGGTGCCTCGCGGGATCGTGCGGTGTCGACGTGTCCGAGCTCCTCCCGAACCGGGCGCCGGTGAAGGTCAGCTCCGACCTCAGCCTCCTCGCCATCGGCGACAGCATCCGGTATCTCCGCAACCCCGTCGACGACGACGAGATGCTGCGCGAGTACCTCGCAATGATCTACGAGCTGCGCAACTTGCCCCCGGGGAGTCGCATCCCATTGCGTGAGCGCGACCTCATGTCGCTCGCTGATGCACTAGGTGGCAGTCCCGAGCGGATCGAGTCTCGTTTGGTGGAGCTCATCGGCATGTCGCAGCAAGAAGCGGCGCGCCTGCGCGCCATGATCCTTCCGGCTCCGTCGTTGCCGGCACCGACCGACGCGCCCAACCCCGCGAGCCCGTACGCGCAGCTCGCCGATGATGGCTCCAGTGGCGGCAACGGAGAGGTGGTCGACTTCTTCTCGGCGCCGCGTGCAACCGACGTCTTCGAACCGCCACCCCCGCCCGGGCCGATGCCCGAAACGTTCGGTTGGGGCGACGCACCCGAGACACCGCACTACGTGCCCGTCGATCCGATCTCGGCGGTTGCACCCCCGGTCGAGGTGATCGAGTCCTTCAATTCGCGGCGCGGGCCCGCGGTCGACGCACCGATGCCGGTCGATCCGTTCGCCGCGCCGACGCCGGGTCCGATGGTGTTCGAGCCCGAGCCTTCTCCGACTCCATTTGGGTACCTCGTCGATGAGCCAATCGCGCGCGATTGGCCGGCGCATGCACCGCCCACCGCGCCACCCCCCGCCCCGCCGTCGGCCGTCGAGCCACTCGCCGCCGAACCGTTGGTCGACGACCTGCCGACGGTCGGCTGGGTGATGGACGCGCCCGCGCCACCTCAACGGGCGACCGCGCCGTTCGTTCCCGAGCCACCCGCGATGCCGGCGGCGTTCGGTTCGACGACCGCCCAGTTCGATGGGCCGATCGACGCGCCGCCGGACGCGGAACCTCTTCCTCGCCGGTTGCCGCTGTCGAGTGCCACCGTCGCACCGCCGGTTGCGCCCGCCGAGTCCGCTGAGTCCGCCGCCGAGCACGGGCTCGATCCGCCGGAGCCCGCGCCGCCGCTTCCTGCAACTCCGCTGGCCGCGCCCCCGGTGTCGGCGATCGTCTGGAATGCCGGTACCGCAGCCGAGGTCGAACCCCCCGTCGAACCCCCCATCGCATCGCTGGCCGCGACGCCGCCTGCGGCTGGCGCCGCGGCTCCCGCCTTCGAACGAGCCGGATCCAACTGGCGAGTGGGTGGCATCTTCCCCGCAACGGCTATGGCCGACGACGGCGCGCTCGCGCTTCGCCGCGCTGACGCGCGCTGGGCGCTCGCGGACGTGGACGCTCCCGGCGACTTCACACTTGAGGCGGTGGTCGACTTCACGGCTGGCGCGGGCTTCGGTGTGCTGTTCCGAGCGACGGTCGACGACCACGAGCGGGTGAGCGGGTACTCGTTCGACATCGATCCGATCGCGGGTGGTGGCGGCTACCTCGTACGCCAATGGGAGGACAACCGCCAGCACTGGCGTCCGCTCGCGCAGGCCGGCGTTACGGACCCAACCCTTCTCTTCGGCCGACACACCGTCTCGGTGTCGTTGCGCGCCGACCAGCTCACGGTCGTCGTCGACGGTGAGACCGTCCTCTCGGTGCCTGCGCTGAGTCGTTGCTCAATCGAGCTCGGACGCCAGCCGTGCCGTGGTCCGCACGTGGGCGTGCAGGCGTGGGCGACCACCGAAGTGACGATCGACTCCTTCCGCGTTGCCCAGCACTGACGAGCTGAGTCAGGCGAAGTCGACGAGCATCGACACGCGGACGTCGTCGGCGCACACGAGCCAGCACGACAACCGATCGGCATCGAACATCGTGACGAGCTCTACCTGATCTTCCGCGTCGATCGGTGACCGGTACTCGATCTCGGCTCCCGTGATTCGTCGGCCCGACGCCACGCGCGCCACCTCCTCCTCGACTGCTTGCCACGACGCCGCGTTGTTCACATGCGCGAGGACGTCGAAGTCGGCTCGTCGCAACGGCCACGACCGATGCTCGGCACCTTCCGGTGGAGGGCGGTGCTGCAGACGCCCGCTCACCTTGCGGTCGTTCGCCGCCGTGGCGTAGTGCTGCCGGAACCACTCCTCGAGGGGAGCCGGGCGACCCGAGGCGTCGATGTACACCCACAACGCGACCGCCTCCACCGCGACGCGCTCACCGACGGTCACGGTCGTGCGACGCTCCGCCCATCGGCTGCCCGTGCCACTGCAGAACGTGGCCAGCTCCGCGTCGTCACGAAAGCGCGGGAGATCACCGAGGCGAAGCACCATGCGCCGCAGTACCCACGCACCGGGGATGCCCACCTCTTCCACGTCGTCGGCCGCGATGTCCTGGAGATACGCGGCGAGTGCGTCGAGCCTCAGCCGCCCGGATGCCGTGACGTCGCCGAGCCGTACTCGCCGGCTGCGCACGACACGACGCCCACCCGGCGGACACTCGACGAACTCGGGTCCTTCCACGCGCTCATCGTCGCGCGCTTGGTTGCTCAAGCCCCCGACTGCGTCCCGACCTTCAGCTCGCGAAATGGCGTGCTCTTGTCGGGCCCGGGCTCTTTCGGCAGACCGAGCACGCGCTCACCGATGATGTTCTTCTGGATCTCGTCGCTGCCGCCGTAGATCGACGGCGCCGGGGCGAACAAGACCAGCTCCTGGATCACGCCACCACCGGTGGTGGAGTCGCCCATGATCATCGCCTCGGGACCGAGGATTTCCGGTCCGAGGTCGCGCACGAGGCGGCAGAGGCGGCTCATCATGAGCTTCGCGGTGTTGGCTTCCGCGCCCGGACCGCGTCCAGCCGCCATCGCGGCCTTGATCCGCAGCCCGGTCATCCGGCCGAGCTCGGTGAGCATGTAGAGCTCGACGAGCCGCTGACGAATGATTGGATCGTCGGTGCGACCGAGCTTGTCGGCGATCGTCTGGAACGTCTCGAAGGCCCGACCAAAGCTGGCCGGCTGCGCCGCGCGGCGCGACGTGCGCTCGGTGAGCTCACCCACGCGCACCTCGAGCATCCCGGCCTTCTTCCCGGGGAACGCGGCGCCCGCGGCACCGCCACCGCCGGTACCAAGCCCGGCTCGCTCGTTCGCCAGCGTGGTGTTGGCGACCAACCAGCCGTTGTTCACCCCGCCGATGATGGCGTCGTCCCGCACGCGTGCCTCGTCGAAGAACACCTCGCTGAAGAGCGCGCGGCCGGTCATCTCCCGCAGCGGTCGCACCTCGACGCCCGGCTGATTCATGTCGAACGCGAAGTACGAGATCCCCTTGTGCTTGGGCGCGTCGGGGTCCGTGCGCGCGAGCAGCATCCCGAGCTCCGAAGCCTTCCCGCCCGAGGTCCACACCTTCTGTCCGGTGATCACCCATTCGTCGCCGTCGCGCTCGGCCTTCGTCTGGAGGCTCGCGAGATCGGACCCGGCGCCCGGCTCGCTGAAGAGCTGGCACCACCCTTCTTGACCGTTGACGATCGGGCGGAGGTAGCGCTCCTTCTGCTCATCGCTGCCGTGCGTGAGGATCGTCGGCCCGGCGAGCAGCATCCCCAGTCCTGCTGGGGGCCCGACGGCACCAACCGCCCGAAGCTCGTCGTTCACGGCCGAGATCGCGTCGCGCGACAAGCCGCGACCACACCACTCTTTCGGCCACGTCGGCGCACCCCACCCGGAGTCGGCCAGCAGGGCCCACCACTGCGCAACCGTGAGATCGGGGTCCCACGCGTCGGCCAAGAACGCCTGCACCTCGACGCGAACTTCGTCCAGGGTCATCTCCACTGGTCGACTCCGCTGCACCCTCCCGACCGTCCGGCCAGAGCTCCGCTGCGTCTCATGAGTCGAGGAGATCGAAGACCTTCTCGGGCGGTCGGCAGATCATGGCGCGATCACCCTTGAAGACGACGGGTCGTTGCATGAGCTCGGGGTGCTCGAGCAGGACTTGAATGACCGACTCACGATCGTCGTACGCGCTCGCGTCGAGCCCGAGCTCATCGAAGCGCTTGTCGCGCCGCACGAGTTCCGTCGGCGGGTCGGGAATCGCGTCGAGGATGCGCTCGAGCAACGCACGATCGGGTGGCTCGTGCAGGTACTCGATCACTTCGACGTCGGCGTTGCGGTCGTCGAGCAGGTCGAGGGCGCCTCGGGAGTTCGAGCACACAGGGTTGTGGTACACGGTGATCTCGGCCATGACCCTCAGGCTACCGGCCGGGGCTACCGTGGAGTCACGACGAGCTCCGCGGAGGCACCATGGCGACAGCAGAGACGCAGCGGAGCGCTGGCCGGATGGCCGGGAGCGCGCAGCGGAGTCGACCATGAGCGTGGAGCAGTTCAAGGCACTCGGGCGCGAGGACGTCAACAGCGTTGAGTCGATCCTGGCTGACGACGCCATCGACTTCGGTGAGCTCACGCACACCACCCCTGTGGGTGGCGACTCCATCTTCACCTGGGACTATGAGCGCAGCCGCGCGGGTCTGTCGAAGCTGTACGAGCGTGCGAAGACGTCGCAATGGAACGGAGCGACCGATCTCGACTGGTCGATCGAGGTCGACGTCGAAGCGGTCGCCCGGGAGATGCAGGCGGCGATCGCGCACCTGCGTCAACGCCTCACTGACCTCCCGAACTCGCCACTCAAGTCGTGGACCGAGAAGGAGTGGACGACGCTCGCGGTGGAGGCGTTCAACTGGCGTATGAGCCAGTTCCTGCACGGCGAGCAAGGTGCGCTCATCTGCACTGCCAAGATCGTGGAGACGGTCCCCTGGATCGATGCCAAGTACTACGCGTCGACCCAGGTGATGGACGAGGCCCGGCACGTCGAGGTGTTCGCTCGATACCTCGACACCAAGCTCGACGGCCACTACCCCGTCAACCCCGCGCTCCAGCTGCTCATCGACGACATCATCGGCGACAACCGCTGGGACATGACCTACATGGGCATGCAGATCATGATCGAAGGTCTGGCCCTCGCGGCCTTCGGGTTCATGCATGCCGTCACCGAGGAGCCCCTGCTCAAGAAGCTCCTGCGCTATGTGATGAGCGACGAAGCGCGCCACGTCGCGTTCGGCGTGCTCTCGCTCAAGGAGTTCTACGACGGGCTCGGCGCATCGGAGATCAGAGAGCGCCAGGAGTTCGCATTCGAGGCGGCGTTGCGGATGCGCGACCGCCTGATGATGCAAGCCGTCTGGGAGCGCTGCGGTGTGGACCGCGACATGATCACGCGCATGCTCTTCGAGATCCGCAAGCCAGGAGTGAACCCGTTCCAGGCGGCGCTGTTCTCGAAGATCGTCCCGAACTGCAAGAAGCTCGGCCTGCTCGATGCCGGCGACGGCTGGCTCCGCGACCGGTTCACTGAGATCGGCGTCATCGAATACGAAGACGCTATCGACACCGAGACGGAGTACGCCCTGCTCGACGCGGTCGCCGACGACCGCGAGGCCGCCCGCGCGTAACGGCTGCAGGATGGTCACTCAAAGTGGATCTGTTCGCCGGTGACGGCGTCCGCTACTCGGGCCAAGTACTCCGTTCGGCTGATCTCTCGCGCGCCGAGTGAAGAGAGGTGGTCGGTCTGCCATTGCACGTCGAAGAGGGTCGCGCCGCCGGCTTGCAGACGCTCGACGAGGGCGACGAGCGCGACCTTGGATGCGTCCGTATGGCGATGGAACATCGACTCGCCCGCGAACAACCCGCCAATCGCCACGCCATAGACCCCGCCCGCGAGCTCGGGTGGTTCGGCGCGTGTCCACACTTCGAGGCTGTGCACCCACCCGAGCTCGTGCAGCTCCGTGTACGCGGCGATGAACTCGTTGTCGATCCAGCCCGACGGTCGTGCCGGGTCGGCACAGCCGCGGATCACCGCGTCGAATGCGGTATTCACGGTGACGTCGAACCGGCCGCACGAGCGGCGCAGCGATCGGCTCACGTGCAGTCTGTCGAGGGGGATCACCCCACGAGGGTCGGGAGACCACCACGCAATCGGTCCGCCTCGTTCGACGCGCATCGGGAACAGGCCACGTCGGTACGCCGCGAGCAACGTGCCCGGCTCCAGATCGGCACCAAGAGCGACGACATCACCATCGGCGTGCGTCGCATCAGGAAGGGTCCACCGCGTCGGCGGCGGCTCAACAGGTCGCGCGGCGGACTCCCTCGCAGTACGGACGACCTGAGAAACCTAACGGCTCCGGCGAATCTGATGGCCTGCCCTGCGAGTAACCTCGTTGCAGGAGTACTCGGCCCCACCCGTCCTGCTGGCGGGCGCGGCGCCACCCCGCTTGCCTTCGAGGAGTCCACGCGTGCGCCCCAGCACCGACCGCCAGCGGCGACGGACACGCTTCGTGATCGAGATCGCGATGGCGGCGTGGGTTGCTGGGCTCATGCTCCCTGGTGGTGTCGCCGGGGCCCAATCGGCGGCCGACGCCGACGCCCAGGTTGCGGCCCTCCGGCAACAGGCCGACGAGGCCTCGACGGCGTACCTCGAGGCACTCACCGTCGCCACCACGCTCGAAGTGCAGATCGCCGACATCCAGGCCCAGCTTCCAGTACTCGCCGAGCAACGACGTGCGCTGCAGATCGCGGCACGACAGCGAGCAGTGGAGGCCTACAAGCGGTCCGGCGTCCAGATCGGATCGGTCATCGGCGCGACCGACCTGCTGACCGCGATGCGGCGAAGCCACTGGCTCGACGGACTGAACGCCCGTGACCACTCCACGTTCGACGAGTTGACTCTCGCCACCGAGCAGCTCCAAGCATCGAGAGTGCAGCTCGAACAAGCACGCGCCGCGCAACAGATCGCGCTCGACGATCTCCAGACTCGAGGTCGAGACATCGACGCGAAGCTCCAAGCTGCGGAGGACCGTGCCCGAAAGCTCCGCGAGGTGCCACCCCGCCCGGTGAAGCCGAAGGCGGTTGCCGGTGTGCCTCCCGCGCCGCCGGCTGACTACGTGCCGACGCCGGGCGCGCACCCTGAGCACAACCATCCGTTCTTGGTGTGCACGCGCGCCCACGAGGGGTCGTACACGTCGTACAACCCCGCCGGTCCGTACATGGGCGCGTACCAGTTCCTCCAGTCCACCTGGAACAGCACGGCGAACCGCGCGGGGAGGCCTGAGCTCATCGGCGTGCCGCCGCACACCGCGTCGGAATACGACCAGGACGACATGGCGTGGTCGTTGTATCAGCGATCGGGCAGCGGCCCTTGGGGCGGTCGCTGCGACTGAGGTCGAGCAAGCGTCCTCGTCTCCGCTCTTAGCTTCGCACGGGCGTTGCCGACGCGAGATCGGCGAACGCGACCAGCACCACCGCCGCAACTGCGCCGACGAGCAGCACGAACGTGATCGAGATCTCGTGCGCGACCACCCCGCCCACGAGGACGCCGAGCGGGACTGTCCCACCAAAGCCCATGATCCACAGCGCGATCACACGCCCGCGCACCGCATCGTCGATGTGACTGTGCAGCACCGTGTGAAGCGACGTGATGACGACGAAGTAGGCGTACCCGAGCAAGGGCGCGACCACGAACGCCGCCCAGGGGTCCCGCACGAGTGCGAACGTGGCGAGCAGCGCGGCGAACGCAAGGAACGCGGGACGCACGAGACGATCCTTGGTGATGGATGCGAACCACGTGCCGACGCTCACCGCTCCCATTGCCGCACCGAGTCCGAACACTCCGTAGAGCACGCCGTACTCCACGCTGCGCGGTGCGATCTCGAAGCTCTGGGCCGCGATCGCCGGCATCAACCCGACGAACGTGAGCGAGAAGAACGACATGGCGAAGAGGATGACCAGCACCCGTCGGATGAGCGGGTCGGCGCGGGCGATCCGGAATCCTTCGCTCAGTCGTTCCAGCACCGACCCCGCACTGCGCTTGGCGGGGTGACGCGGGTACTCGACCGACAGGAGCGGCACGATGGCGAAGAGGTACGTACCGGCATTGAGGAAGAACACCGGTGCGGCACCGATCGACGTGTACATCGCCGCGCCGATCGCCGGACCGATCACGCGAGACAGGTTCATCTGCACCGACTGGAGCGACACCGCACCGGGGAGGTCAGGCTTCGGGACCAGGGTCGGGAGGATCGCGCTGAGTGCCGGTGCTCCGAGCGCGTTGCCAATGCCGATGACGAGCACGCACGCCAACAGCACGACACGCGAGGGATGGTCCGCGGTAGCGACGATCGCAAGAACGATGGAGAACCCGAGCTGCTGGAACTGTGTCCACAACAGGAGGCGTCGCCGATCGAGCACGTCGGCCAGCACGCCGCCAACGTTCGAGAGCACGAGCAACGGCCCGAGCTGCGCGAAGAACAGCAAACCGACGAAGGCCGCCGAATGCGTCAGGTGGTACCCGTACGCGCCGAGGAGCACGTTCTGCATCCACGTGCCGATGTTGGACGCGAACGTCCCACCCCACACGACGCGAAAGTCGCGATGTGCCCATGCGGCTTGCGCGGTGCCACGAGCGAGAACGCGATCTCCGTCGACGAGTGCGTCGGTTGCGTCTTCGGGTGCAGGCTCGGAAGTGGGTCGCGCCACGACTGGCGACCCTACGCGGCCGCGAGCCCAAGCACCTCGACAAATGCTTCGACCCCGTTGGTCACGGCGTCACTGCGCGCCAGCAGTACCATGCTGCGACCGACCTGTACGGGCGATACACCTCGCCGAGCTCCTCGAGCTTCTTGGGTGTAGGCATCGCATCGAGTTTGTAGATGCGCGCGTAGCCCTTCCGCACTCCGAGGTCGTCGACCGGCCACACGTCGGGGCGACCGAGCTGGAACATCAAGAACATCTCTGCGGTCCAGCGACCGATGCCGCGCACAAGCGTGAGCTGACTCACAATGTCGTCGTCGGGGAGGCGCCCCACACGAGCTAGGCGCACCTCGCCGTCGACGATCTTGTCTGCGAGGTCACGGATGGATGCCGCCTTGCTGCCCGAAAGCCCGGCCGCGCGCAAGCGGTCGATCGGGGTCGCGAGCACCGCCTCGGGCGAGGGCGTGCCGTCATAGAGGTCGGTGAAGCGGCCGTGGATGGTTCGTGCCGCGGGACCCGCGAGCTGCTGGAAGCAGATCGCGCGCGCGAGCTCGGCAAAGTGCGTCTGGCGACTGCGCCCGCGCCGCAGGTCGGGTGGCCCGCTCGCCGTGATGACCGGGCGGAACTCAGGGTGCCGACGGGCCAGCTCCTCGGACGCGGCAACGAGGTCCACGACACCAACGGTACCGGCGTGCGGTCAGAGTCGGCGATGGCGCTCACTAACATGGGAACGGTGCGCCGTCCTCTTGCCGTTGTTGCGATCGTCGCGCTCGTTTCGCTCGCGGGATGCGGCTCGAGCAGCGATCGACAGACGTCTTCTTCGCGGCCGACCGCGCCCACCACCACTTCGACGCTTCCTCCGTACATCGCAGAGATCGCCGAAGCGAACGTGCTGTTCCTCCAGGTTTTCGACGCTCCCAGCACGGCCAACGAAACGATGGTCCTGAGCAACCCGTGGTTCGTGAATGACGACCCCACGCTCCCGGTAAGCCAGTTGCTCCTCGTCAAGCAGAAGGTTCGCGACTTCTACGAAGTGCTGCTTCCCGTGCGACCCAATGGCACGACGGGCTGGGTTCGGGCCCGCGACGTGGACATCGTCCTGTCGCCCTACCGCGTCATCGTGGAACTCAGCGCGCACCGAATCACCGTCTGGAACGGCGACGAGATCATGATCCAGGAGCAGGTCGCGGTTGGTGCGCCCGAGACCCCCACACCTACCGGCACCTATTACACGCGTGTGCTCCTCAAAGCCCCCGACCCCAACACGGTGTACGGACCGTATGCCTATCCGCTCTCGGGACACTCCGATGTCCTCACGTCCTTCAACGGCGGCGACGGCGAACTCGGCATTCACGGCAACAACGACGCGTCGGCTTTGGGCAAGAGCGTCACGGCCGGCTGTGTGCGCATGAGCAACGACAGCATCACGCGCATGGCACCGATCGTCACCTTGGGTTCGCCCGTGACCATCCTGCCGTGAGAACCCGGGTCCTCGCAGTCGGAGCTTCGCTCCTCCTCACCAGCACGATCACCGCCACGGTCCCGGCTGCTGCACTCGTACCCGAACGGCGTCTCCCACCGTCGACGAAAGCGGAGCTCGCTCGCATCTTCGACCCGAAGGTGCGCGACCTCGGGTTTCGCACGACGCGCGCGCTCCTCCAGAACCTCGACACCTACGCCGAGGACCCGAAGGGCCGTCACCTCGCGATCTACCTCGAACCCATCGCCGAAGCGTTCCCGGACGGCGACTATGTCGACTCGTTCACCGACACGGCCAAGGTCTTCCTCCCCTTGGTGTTCGATCGCTGGAAGGGACTTACGAGCTTCGACGTGTGCCTCGAACCGTTGCCAAGCGAGGACACGAGCGTCTCGCCCGAGCCGATGACCCAAGTACTCGTGACGCGCCGGGGACTGAAGTTCCTCGACTGGGACGACGCGACGCTCGTGGATGTGCTCGTGACCGCGAAGGAGCACGAGGCAGCCGACTCGGCAGATGTCGACTTCTACGTGTACTTCCGGGACCGCCTCGAGGACCAACCGCAGCTCATCGAAGCGCGAGAGGCCGCGGCACAACGCTGACGCGCCGAGCCCGGCCGATGAGTTGCTACCGTGCCGCTCGTGCAGATCGAAGGATCGAAGATCCTGGTCACTGGCGCGTCATCCGGCATCGGCGCGGCCTTGGCGCCCATGCTCGCGGCCAAAGGTGCGACCGTCGGCATCGTCGCCCGTCGCAAGGAACGTCTCGAGGTCGTGCTCGAGCAGTGTCGAGAGCACGCACCCAAGTCGCGCCTGTGGGCGGTAGACCTGGGTGACCTCGACGCGGCCGAGCGCGTGGCCATCGAGGCGTGGGAAGCATTCGACGGACTCGATTGCTTGGTGAACAACGCGGCGATCCCCAAGCGAACGCCGATGGAGCGCCTCACCAACGACGACGTCGACAACGTGATGCGAGTGAACTTCACGTCGCCGGTGCGCATGACGCTGGCACTGCTCCCCCAGTGGCTCGAACGCGGCCGCGGGTGCGTGGTCAACGTGTCGAGCCTCGGCGGACGCTTGGGAATCATCCACGAGGGCGCGTACTGCGCATCGAAGTTCGCGCTCTGCGGGTGGAGCGAAGTGATGGCGGTCGACCTGTACGGAACCGGTGTGGAGGTCAAGCTTGCGCTGCCCGGACCGATCGAGACCGAGATCTGGGACCTCCCCGACAACGACCCCCCGCACTACAACGGTCCGTTCGTTCCCGCGGACGAGTGCGCGGCGAGCATCTGCGCGGCGATCGAAGGCACGGGTTTCGAGTACTACGTGCCGCCCGAGTTTCCCGGCGGTGGCGGACGCCAGCACGACGTCGTCGTCGGCAAGACGGGCAACGTCGATGGGTTCCTGCACGCCATCGCTCAGATGGGCGCTAGCTCCTGACCTACGCTCGCGCCCTTCGACAGAACCGGATTACCGATTGATGACCACATGACGGAACGACTGTTCTTTCGCCAGTTGCTGGCTGGGCGCGACTTCGCGACCGGCGACCAGGTTGCGCGCCAGATGGTGAACTTCGTGTACCTCATCGGCGATCGTGAGAAGGGCGAAGCGGTTGCCGTCGACCCTGCGTACGGCGTGGGCGAACTCATCGACCTGCTGAGCGCCGAAGGGATGCGGCTCACCGGCGTGCTCGCCACGCATTGGCACGCGGATCATGTGGGCGGCGACCTCATGGGGAATCCGGTCGAGGGGATCCAGGACATCGTCGGGCGCGACGACGTGTCCGCCCCCGTGCATTTGCAACGCCCGGAGGCCGAGTGGGTGAAACGGTTCACCGGCGTGTCCGACTCCGACCTCGAGCTGCACGACAGTGGCGACATCGTGATGGCCGGCGACATTCCGATCACACTCATGCACACGCCAGGGCACACCGAAGGCAGCCAGTGCTTCCTCGTCGACGGGAAGCTCATCGCGGGCGACACGTTGTTCCTCGAAGGGTGCGGCCGCACCGACCTGCCCGGCGCAGATCCCGACGCGATGTATGAGAGCTTGACGAAGCGGCTCGCGGTCGTGCCCGACGACACCGTGCTGTACCCCGGTCACCTGTACTCACCCGAGGCATTCGCCACGATGGGCGAGACGCGTCAGCACAACTACGTATTTCGCATCCCCAGCCTCGAGCAATGGAAAATGATGTTCTAGGGCGGGGAGGGCAGGCCCTCCCCGCTGGCCCCTCCCGACGCGACTCGCGTCTCAACACGTTGGTTGCGAACCGGCAAAGCCGGCCCGCGGCGAACCGAGTACGAACATGATCCTCGAGACCGGGATCAAGCAACCTGAGGCAATCGCCCTCTACGAATCGCGCGGCTACGAGCCGATCCCGCCATACGGGGTGTACGTCGATTCTCCCCTCACCCGCTGCTTCGCCAAGTGCCTCTCCCCGTACTAGTCGAACAGCACTGGGATCGAGACGGGACCGCGAAACGCGAGGCCTTGGATCTCGGGCGGTGGCGCGTCGGGGTCGAGGCGCAGGTTCGGCAATCGGCTCAGGATGCAGTCGAGCCCGACGCGCAGCTCGAGTCGCGCAAGGTGCATCCCGAGACACTGATGCTGGCCGGTGCCGAACGCCATGTGGTTGAGCACCGGACGGTCGATGTCGAACTCGTCGGGGTTCTCGTAGCGCGAGCTGTCGCGGTTTGCCGACCCGGTGATCACACTGATCGCCGCACCTGCCGGTACTGGGCAACCGTTCACCTCGGTGTCGGCCGAAGCGCACCGACTCACCTGCGTGACCGACGTCTCCCACCGCAACGTCTCCTCGATCACCTGCGGCATGAGCGAACGATCGGCGAGCACGCGTTGCATCACGTCGGTATGCGTGAGGAGCGCCGTGAGCGCGTTGCCCAAGACCCGGAATGTGGTCTCGGCGCCGGCAGGCAGCAGCAACCGCAGGAAGCCGTAGATCTTCTCGTCGGTCAGCTTCTCGCCGTCAACCTCCGCGTGCACGAGATCACTGATGAGATCGCCGGTTGGGTTCGCGCGCCGGTCCTCGACGATCGGAGCGAGGTAGTCGCGCATCGCTCGAGAGGCGGCCATGCCCTCGTCTGGATGCATCGGACCGGTGTTGATCAACTCCGACCACTGATGGAACTGTGCGGCGTCCTCGAGCGGTACCCCCACGATGCCGCAGATCACCTGCACGGGGTACTTGCTCGTGATCGCTTGCACGAGATCCGCCTGACCGAGCGGAGCAATGGCGTCGAGGAGGCGATCGATCGCTGGGCGAACGAGCGTGTCCTCCCACTTCTCGAGCTGCGACGCTCGGAACGCGTGGGCAACCAACCCGCGGTAGGCGCGGTGCTCCTGGCCGTCCATGGCAAGGATGAGCTCGCCCATGTACTGGCCGATGTGCTCGGCGTTGATCGACGACGACACGTGATCGGTGTCGCGCAGCACCTGCTCGACGTCAGCGAACCGGGTGACCACGAAGGTGGGACGGTCGCTGAACGACGCCATCATCGCCCGCGTCCGGAAGACCGGACACTCCTCGCGTGCCTGCGCCCACAGGGGGTAGGGCTGGCCCGTCATGAAGTCGACGTCGACGTCGAACACGGGTGCGCCGGCTTCGCTCTGCGTCACGTCCGGTCCCCTCCTCAGCGTTCCCTGACACGGTAGTCAGGTTCGTCCGAGCCGTCGGCGGTACCCTCCCTCCTCGTGGCAGCCGAGGGCGTGGACCCGTACGCGGAGACCGAAGACCAGCAGGCACTCCGCGCGCTCGCCCGTGAGGTCGCCGAGCGCGACCTCGCGCCCAACGCCCGCCACTGGGACGAGACCGAAGAGTTCCCGCAGGGCTCGTGGGACGCCATCCGCAAGGCCGACCTCTTCGGCATCACGATCGACGAGGCGTACGGCGGCATGGGCATGGGGGACATCGAGGCCGCGATCGTGCTCGAAGAGCTGGCCCGCGTCGACGTGTCGAGTGCCATCCTCGCCCAGCTCACGTTCAACGGGCCACCGCGCGCCATCCAACATCTCGGGACCGACGCCATGAAGGAACAGTGGCTGCCACTCGCCGCGTCGGGCGAGGGCTTGTTCTGCATCGGGATCAGCGAGACGGAAGCTGGCTCCGCGGTCACGCACATGCGAGCTCGCCTCGCCCCCGACGGCGACGGCTACCGGCTCAACGCGTACAAGAACTACGTAACGGGCGGACACAAGGCCCGCTGTTGCCTCGTGTGGTGTCGATTCCCCGGAAGCGAAGGCTCGCGCGGGATCGGTGCCGTCGTGGTCGACCTCGAGTCGGAGGGCATCACCGTCGCGGGAACGCACGTGAAGATGGGCCTTCGCGGTACCAGCGAAGCCGAGCTCGCGTTTGATGACGTGTGGATCGCACCCGAAGACGTGTTGCTCCCCGGAGAGCCTGACAACTCGGAGTCGTTCAAGACGCTCATCTCGCACATCAACCACGAGCGCTGCGGGAATGCGGCGATGTGCGTCGGCGCCGCGCAAGGCTCGCTGGAGTACGCCGTTCGCTACATGAATGAGCGCAACGTCGGCGGGCAACCGCTCGCCGAGCTCCAGGGTCTCCAGTGGAAGATCGCCGACATGGCCACCCAGCTCGAAGGCGCGCGCTTGCTGCTCCAACGTGCGCTCCACCTCGCCGGCCGGCAAGGCACACCGCCTGCGCTCGAGACGGCGATGGCAAAAACCGCGGCCAACCTCGCGGCCAAGTTCGTGTGTGACGAAGCGATCCAGCTCCTTGGCGGCTATGGCTACAGCCGGGAGTACCCGGTCGAGCGCGCGTACCGCGACATCCGCGGCCTGTGCATCGGCGCCGGCACCGTCGAGATCCAACGCAACTTCATCGGATCGCAGGTCGTGCGCGGGAAGAAGACCGGCAGCCCCGGTTGGATCTGATGCCGTCCCCCCTCGTTTGGCGTCAAAAAGCGCGAAATAGTCGCGTTCTCTGACGCCAAAACGCGATCGCATGGGTCGACTCCGGGCGACGTACGCACATCCCGAGGCGAAGGCGTACCGCGCGCCGGGTGGGCCATGGGATATCCCATCCCTCGACGTGCTCTTGACCGACGCGGCACGCCAGAGCGAGGGGGTGCTCCTCACCGACGACACCACCGACACGCGCCTCGACGGCACCGCGCTCGAAGCCAAGGTCGCAGCACTCGCGGGCGGACTCCGGGCGCAGGGGGTTCGCCGTGGCGATGTGGTCGCGTGGCAAGCACCGAACTGGCACGAGGTCGTGCTCCTCTACCGCGCGTGCTGGCGGCTCGGCGCGATCGCGGGCCCGGTCCATCATCTGGCCGGTCCGGCCGACGTCGACGCGATGCTCGCCGTCCTCGAGCCCACCATCTGGCTTTCGACCGAAGAGATCCGTGGCCCGAGCGCGCGGCTCCCCCAGCTCTTCGAGACTGCGGCGCCCGTCACGCGTAGCGCAGCGCGGCCATCCGACCTCGCCGCGGTGCTGTTCACTTCGGGATCAACCGGCGGACCGAAAGCCGCGCTCCACACGCAGCGCGGCTTCGCATACAAGGCACGCGTCATGGCGCGAGCGCACCACCTCACCGACAGCGATTCCGTGCTCATGCCCGCGCCGCTCGCGCACGTCTCCGGGCTCCTCAACGCCGTGCTCCTCCCGGGTGTCATGCCGATCCGCGCCCATCTGATGGAGCGTTGGGATCCCGACGCGGCGACATCGACGATCGAGCGCGAGCGCGTCACGTTCATGATCGGCCCACCCACCTTCTTCGTCTCGCTCATCGATGCGCCGACGTTCGCAACGGACCGCGTCACGTCACTGCGACTCGTCTCGAGTGGTGGTGCCGGAGTGACCCCGGCGTTCGTCGAAGAAGCAAGCGCTCGGCTCGACTGCGTGGTGAAGCGAACCTACGGGTCGACCGAGGCGCCCACCATCACCACGAGCACGGCCGACGACCCGGTCGAACGCGCCCGTGAGACCGACGGCAAGAGCACTGGCGCGGCGCGCTTGCGAATCAGCGATCCCGCGACCGGTCGCGAGCGCGCCACCGGCGACCCCGGCGAGCTCTGGCTACGCGGTCCTGAGCTGTTCGTCGGGTATGCAGATCGGGACCAAACCCGCGCCGCCACGAAGCGCGGCTGGTTCCGCACGGGCGACCTCGCGACGGTCGACCACGACGGGTGGCTCACCATCGTCGGCCGCATCAAGGACGTGATCATCCGCGGCGGCGAGAACATCTCCGCCGGCGAGGTCGAGCGGGTCTTGGAGCAACATCCCGACATCCGCCAGGCGGTGGCCGTCGGATACCCCGACGATCGTCTGGGTGAGCGAGTGTGTGCGTTCGTCGTCTCGTCCGCGCCGTTCGACGTCGAAGCATGCGGCGCGTGGTTCGAGCAGAGTGGGGTTGCCCGCTACAAG
>JANOHN010000367.1:0-2160 GCA_031406505.1 Acidimicrobiia bacterium
CACCGAGCTACGAACAGGACTCGAGCAGACCGTTCGCTGGATGGACGAACACCTCGCGTTGATCGATGCATGCATCGCCCGGCATCAAGATCGACTCGGCGGCGTCGAGGGATAGGGTCATCGTCGTGCACGACGAACAAGAGATGTGTGCGCGCTGCGTTCTCACAACCTCCGACGACCCCGACCTTGATCTCGACGATGCTGGCATCTGCGTCCGCTGCCGCGAGTACGACCGGTTCCTCGTGGAGTACCTCCCACCGGCGGACGACGGCCCGCGCCTCCTCGAGGAGCTCGCGGCCAAGATCAAGGACGAAGGCCGAGACCAGGAGCACGATTGTGTGCTCGGACTGAGCGGCGGCACCGACAGCTCGTTCGTTGCGTACGAGGCGAACCGGCTCGGCCTGCGCCCCCTCGTCGTTCACTTCGACAACGGGTGGAACTCCGAGCTCGCGATCCAGAACATCGAGCGGATCGTCCGCCACTTCGACTTCGACCTCCAGACCTACGTGGTCGACTGGGAGGAGTTCCGCGACCTCCAACTCTCGTACTTCCGGGCATCGGTCGTCGACATCGAGGTTCCGACCGATCACGGGATCTTCGCCGCCCTCTACCGGACCGCCATGGACGAGGGCATCCACTACATCCTCAGCGGCAACAACGTTCGGACCGAGTTCGGGCTGCCGCCGAGCTGGAGTCACCGCAAGTCCGATCTTCGGAACCTGAAGGCGATCCATCGCCGATTCGGCACAAACTCGCTAAAGACATTTCCGACCGCGAGCACGTTCCAGATGCGTTGGTGGGAACGCCATCATCCGCTGCACATCGTGAACGTCCTCGACTACATCCCCTACGACAAGCAGTCCGCTATTCGCACGCTCGAGAAAGAGCTCGGATGGCGGGACTATGGAGGCAAGCACTACGAGTCGTTCTTCACGCGCTTCTACCAAGCGCACGTGCTGCCGACGAAGTTCGGTGTCGACAAGCGACGTGGGCACCTGTCGGCGCTGATTCGTTCCGGTCAGCTCACACGCGCGGGTGCGCTCGCGCAGCTCGCCGAGCCTTCGTACGACGCGCAAATGCTCGAGACCGACCGGACGTACGTGCTCAAGAAGCTCAGGCTCACACGCGAGGAGTGGGACGCGATCATGGCGATCCCTCCCCGACCACATCTCTCGTTCCCATCGGATGAACGATTCATCAGGCTTGTCGTGGCGGTGAAGGCGTTCGGACGCCGACTCCACCCTCGCCCACCGGCCCGAGTGCGCACCTCCGAACCGAACGTCGCAGCCGGCGGGGAACGGGCCGCTTGACGGATGCGCATCGCCGAGACGATGGACCTGCTCAACGACCTCGAAGAGCGCCTGCCGGTCGCGGAATGGACTGCCGACGGAGTTCGGATCTGGCCACTCGTTCGTCTCGCGCTCCCGCGCTACGTGCTCGACCTGTACATCGCGATGGTGGAGAACGCGCATCACCCATCGCGAACGCGGCAGATCGAGAGGGCGCTGACCGACCTGGTTCGGCCTCCGTTCGCCGAGCTCCGCGACCGAACACATCGCGCCCGGGGTAAGCAGCACGACGTCGTGTTCCTGGGTGACGGCGTCTCGAAGGTCTGGCTCGAGACGGGATGGCACGATCGTCTGTGCGATCCCTTGCGCGAAGCGTTGTCCGCGCGAGGGCTCACGTCGCTGCAGCTCGATCCCGGACGCCGACCGCTCGTCCCTCGTCGGCACCCGTCGATGTTCATCCAGCCCACGATCGACATGGCGCGAATGAGAAGTCGCGGCGCGACACCCGAGGAGGAGAAGCTCCACCTCCCAGGCCATGCCGAGCTCCTCGACACCGTTGCGCGCTACACGCCAGGCGCGGAGCACATGACGGAGCCTGTCATCGCCCGACAGGCCAGCCAGCTCCGGCGCCTCGCCCGTTGGTACCAGACCCAGCTCGAGCGGCAGAACGCCCGCCTGGCCTTCGTCGTGGACTACGGCGTCTCGAGCATGGCCTTCAACCTTGCGTGCGCTCGTCTTGGTATTCTTTCGGTAGAGATCCAGCACGGCGGGCAGGGTCCCCTCAATCCGGTGTATTCGAGGTGGGCTGACGTGCCGGACGGGGGGTACGAGCTCTTGCCATCAGCCTATTGGGTATGGAGCGCGGTCGAAG
>JANOHN010000044.1:0-2217 GCA_031406505.1 Acidimicrobiia bacterium
CCGTACCAGAAGTTCCAGAACGTGATGAACCAGTCGGCGTTGAGGAACGCGTGCTGGATGGACCGTTCCCAGTAGATGCCCAGCCACTTCTCCGCGTCCACGATGCCCCTGGCGTTCGCGAGCGCTTGGCGCGTCGTGCCCGCCACCCATCCACGGGACGATTCGTAGAGCCAATAGAGGGCGCCCATCACCGCGGCCTCCACGAGCCAGCCGCGGCGCCACCGCTTCGTGAGCGGAGCGACGGGATTGGCAGCGGTGTCGTGGGGGGTGGTCGTCCCCGTCATCACGCGGGTTTGCGCCGCACGAAGAACGTTCCGGCGCCGCGCGAGACGAGCTCGCCCTCGGCGTCGCGCACCGTCGACTCCACGTACGCAACCTGCTTGGTGAGCCGCACGATCTCGCCACGAACCGCGAGCGGTTGGCCGGCGTCGACACCGCGCATCGTGGAGTACGTGAGGTCGAGCGTGGCGGCTCGGTCGCCCGACGCGAGCCCGCTGTTGATGGCGAAGTTCATCGCGGCGTCGTGGATCACCCCGTACACCCCGCCGTGCACCTGCCCAAACGGGTTGCACGCGAGGTCCGTGGGAACCCACGACGCGGTGGCCCACCCCTCGCCGTAGCCGTCGAATGCGACGCCGAGCTGGCCGAGCAACGGCATCCCGCCGTCACCGAGCGAACGTTGCATGTCCCTGGGCACCGCGGGAGGTTACTGACCGAGGCGCAGGTATCGTTGCCGCGCCTCGCGCCCAGAGCGAAAAGGGGAGTGTGTTGTTGTGCCTGCTGCCGTGATCGTCGATGCCGTGCGGACCCCGTTGGGTCGTCGGAACGGCAGCTTGAAGGACTGGCACCCTGTGGATCTCGCCGCGCACACGTTGCGGGCGCTGGTCGAGCGCAACGACCTCGACCCGGAGCTCGTCGACGACGTGCTCATGGGGTGTGTGTCGCAGGTCGGTGATCAGTCCGTGAACGTCGCTCGAAACGCCGCGCTCGCGGCTGGATTCCCCGAGAGTGTGATCGGCGCGACCATCGACCGCCAATGCGGCTCGTCGCAACAGGCGTCGCACTTCGCGGCGCAAGGCGTGATGGCGGGGGCATACGACGTGGTCATCGCCGCCGGCGTTGAGTCGATGAGCCGAGTTCCGATGGGCGCGTCGATCCTCCCGGGCAGCATGCCGTTCGGTCCGAAGATGATGGAGCGCTATCCGGGTCTCGTACCGCAGGGCTTGTCGGCGGAGCTGGTAGCGGAGAAGTGGGGGATCTCGCGCGAGGCGAACGACGCCTTTTCCGTCGAGTCGCACCGGCGCGCCGCACGCGCCACCGAAGAAGGGCGCTTCGAGCGTGAGATCGTGCCCGTCCCGGTGACGACGGAGGACGGCTCGTCCACGTTCGCGCGCGACGAGGGCATCCGACCCGACTCGAGCGTTGAAAAGCTCGGCCAGCTCAAGCCCGCCTTCAAGCCCGACGGCGGCGTGATCACCGCTGGGAACTCGTCGCAGATCACCGACGGTGCTGCTGCGGTGCTCATCATGAGCGAGGAGAAGGCGGCCGCGCTCGGGATGGTGCCGCGGGCGCGGTTCCACGCCTTCGCGCTCGCGGGCGTGGATCCCGTGATGATGCTCACGGGTCCGATCCCGGCCACGAGCAAGATCCTCGAGCGCACCGGCATGACCATCGACTCGATGGATCTCATCGAGATCAACGAAGCGTTCGCGCCAGTGGTGTTGGCGTGGGCCCAGGAGCACCACCCCGACATCGCGAAGGTCAATGTGAACGGCGGCGCCATCGCGATCGGTCACCCGCTCGGATGTTCCGGCGCTCGGATCACGGCCACGCTCGTGGGTGAGCTCGAGCGCACCGGTGGTCGGTGGGGCCTCCAGACGATCTGCGAGGGCGGCGGGATGGCGAACGCGATGATCCTCGAACGTCTGGGCTGACGGCGCTCTCGTGGTCGGCGTCTCCACGATCGGGTGGATCCTGCGGGTGGTCGGGGGCGTGGCGGTCGCCGTCTTTGCCTACGCGGTGATCGCCGGCATCCTCACCAAGTTCAAGATCGCGCCGGACGCCGAGGTCGATCCCGAGGCGGTCGTCCCCGTCGACCTGCGCTTCCGCTGCATCGTCTGTGGCGCCGAGGTGACGATGACCGCCGCCCAAGACGGCGAAGAGCCCGACGCCCCCCGCCACTGCCGAGAAGACATGATCCCGGCCTGATGAGGCGTT
>JANOHN010000074.1:0-17591 GCA_031406505.1 Acidimicrobiia bacterium
CATCGAGCGCCAACGCGACGTCGTGCAGCTCGCCGACCTGGACCACATCACGCTGAGCGCGCTGCACGGGCCGTTCCCGTGGCAGGTCGACGGCGACTACCTGGGCGAGGTCGAACGGCTCGAGATCCGCTACGTCCCCGATGCACTCCCCCACGTGATGCCCTAATCCGGGTCGCGCTCGCTCGGCCGCAGGGTACCTGCGGCCGCCCTTCGGGACGCTCGCCTGCTCCTGCGAGCTCATTCGCTCCGCTCACTCGCCGCACCGTCAACGGTTCAGCGCCCGAGCGCACGGAGGGCGGTCACGGGGACGTCTGTCATGATCACATCGACGCCGCTCGTGGCCAGCCGGCGGATCTCGTCGTCGTCATTGACCGTCCACACGTTCACGCGCACCCCGAGCTCACGCGCCCGCATTACCACCCGCTCCGCCATCCCCGCCGCGAGCATCCCTACGAACGGGTGCAATGCACCGTGTCCGTTGGCAACACACACGTCGAGTGCATCCACCGGGTCGAAGCCGCGCATCGTGAGGAACCCGGTCGCGACCGCTGGGTTCAGGGCCCTGACGCGGTTGATCGTCGCCAGGTTGAACGACGAGACGAGCACATCGTCTCGGAAGCCGCGTCGCTCGAGGCCGCCCACGACCAGCTCCGCCGCCACATCCTCGGGGTCGTAGTCGCCGTCGCCGGGCAGGTTCTTGATCTCGACGTTCACGAGCGCGCCGGCGCAGGCGTCCAGCACCTCGTCCAGCGTTGGGATCTCAGAGCGGGCCGCTCGGATGTCGGCCAGGGTCCGGGTGGCCAAGACACCCACACCAGGGGCGTCGGCGTCGTGATGGACGACCAGCCCGCCGTCCACGGTGCGGTGGACATCGAGCTCGACACCGTCGGCGCCCTGGGACAGGGCCAGCGCGAAGGCCTCGAGGGTGTTTTCCGGGGCTTCCCGGCGGGCGCCCCGATGGGCCAGCACGAGCGGTCTGGCCACGGGGCGGGAGCCTAAATGGAAACGTGGCGAAGAAGTACGACGTACGTGTCAGGTTGAGGACGAAGGTGCAGGTCAGACCCCTTGTGCATCGAGTCACATGAGAAATAGGCTGCCGAGGCCTCGAGGGCGGACCCGAGGACACGAAGCAGCAGCGTCCCGCCAGGACGTTGCTCGAGCAGGAGGGGCTGTGGCACTCACTTGGATCCGCACGCACGACTGGGACGTCGACGATTGGCGCCAGCGGTCCGCGTGCCTCGACTCCGACCCCGACGTGTTCTTCCCAATCGGGACCACGGGCACGGCACTCGAGCAGATCGAGACGGCCCGGCGCATCTGCACCGCCTGCCTCGTCGGCGACGAGTGCCTCGAGTTCGCCCTGGCGACCAACCAAGAGGCGGGCATCTGGGGCGGCACCACCGAAGAGGAGCGGCGCAAGCTGCGCAAGGGCTGGCTCTCCTCGCAACGCGCCGCAGGTTGACCTAGACATCGGTCGCACTCCCTCGGGCTCGGGATACCGAGCGCGCCCTTCGGGACGCTCGGCTGCTCCAGCTACAGGTCGACCCGTTCCGCTTGGCGGAGCGGGATGCGCAGATGCACCCGCGTGCCGTGGTCGTCACTCAGCGCGATCGAGCCGCTGAGCTCGCTCGTCACCAACGCATGCACGATCGACAGGCCGAGGCCTTTCCCGTCGTCGAGTGAGAACCCCGGCGGGAGCCCCGCCCCGTCGTCGACCACGTCCACCACCAACTCGTCGACCTCCCGGGCGAGCTCAACGCGCACGTGGCCCTCGGTGAAACCGTCTGTAGCCCGCGGGAACGCGTGATCCACCGCGTTCTGCATGAGCTCATTGAGGATGACGGCGAGCGGCGTCGCGATCTCACCCGGAAGCTCGCCAGCATCACCCACAACGTCGAAGCGCAGCCGGAGCTCCGGCGTCGACAGTGTCTCTTCCACCACGCGAACCAGTGGGTGCACGATGTCGGCGAACGCCACCACGTCGCCCACGTCGCGTGACAACGTCTCGTGGACGATGGCCATCGCTCGGATGCGTCGCTCCGACTCGCCGATCGCCTCCTGTGCCTCCTCCGATTTCAGCCGCCGTCCTTGGAGTCGGAGCAGTGCCGCGATCGTCTGGAGGTTGTTCTTCACGCGGTGATGGATCTCGCGGATCGTCGCGTCCTTCGACACGAGGATCCGGTCGCGGTGGCGCAGATCGGTCACGTCGCGCACGAGGAGCAGGACTCCCGTGGCACGGTCGGCGTCGACGAGCGGGATCGCTTGGAGGAGCACGGCGGTCTCGGCGCGGTCGATCTCTTCGATCACTGGCGCCAGCGTCCGGCGCGCGGTCTCAGCCGCGTGCTGGTCGAACCCGATCTCGGCGAGCTGGAGACCCTGCGCGTTCGCGTAGATCCCCATCCGGTGCAACGAGCTGATCGCGTTCGGGCTCGCGAACCTCACATGCAGCACGTCGTCGAGCACGATCACCCCGTCGGCCACCCGCGGCGCCTCATCCAGCTCCACCTCGTCGCGTGGGAACGGGAACGTCCCGGCAGAGATCATGCGGGCGAAGCTCTCGAACACGTCCGAGTAGTGCCGCTCTAGCTCGCCGGGGCGGCGACCTGACGTCATCGCGGTCTCGCGCGTCAACACGCCGATCAGCTCGTCGCGGTGACGAACGGGAATGCACTGCACCCGGGCTTGGTCGGTGCCTTCGAGGACGGTCGTGTCCCCGCCGACGATCTCACCCGTGCGCCAGGCCCGCGCGACGACCGGCCGCTCGGCCTCCCCCACCACCGTCCCGACGAGATCCAACGGATACAGCGTCTGACCGGTGGTCGGCCGCACATGGGCCAACAGGACAAATCGGCTGCCCGCTTCGCCGACGACCGGTGCGAGCAAGACCAAGTCCGAGAAGCACAGGTCGGCCAGCGGCTGCCACGAGGCCACCAGCCGCTGCGCATGGCGAAGCGCTTCACCGTCGAGCGCGGTGTTCGTGCGCGCGAGCTCGAGCAGAGGAAGCGCCACACCCGAAGGCTAGGGCTACCCCTCTACGACGCGCTCGAAAAGAGCTCCTTGCCGATGCGACGGAGCCCGGCGAGATCGTGCACGTCGTCTTCGAGCGCCGGCACGGTCGCGACGACGTCCGGGAGGTGACCCAGCTCTTCACCCAGATCGGCCTCGCGGGTCGCGACGACCGAGTAGTCGCGGAACGTCTGCGCCGCAGTGCGCAGGACACGGGCCGTGCACACCTGATCGGCGAGGTCGGGCGAACCCGTCTCGGCAAGTGCAGTCGCGATCGCCTCCGCGTCGTCGAGCATCCGTGCCGCGGCTGTGCGACCCAGCTCTTCTCGCAGGTACTCCGGCAAGGTTCGGTTGAGCACGAGCGCACCGAGGTGAAAGCGCCGCTCGCCCAACGCATCGCAGAAGAACCTGGCCTCGCGCAGCGGCGCATCTTCGAGCGTGGTGACGACGACGAACGTGGTGCGCCGTTCGTGGAGCAGCTGCTCGACCGACTTGGCTCGAGCCACGAACCCGTCGTACATCGTCTGGAAGTTCAGGAAGAACTCTGCGATGTCTTGGAGGAACTGCTGACCCAGCACACGATCGGCGAGTTGGTAGAACGGGCGACTCGCGAGATTGATGATCCGGGCACCACGACGGCCGCCGACGCGGTACGGCATCGTCAACCACCGGAGCAGTCGCCCGCCGAAGAACTCGGCCATGCGCGCGGGTGCTTCGAGGAAGTCGATCGCGTTCCGCGTCGGTGGCGTGTCCACGACGATGAGGTCGTAGCGGCCGCTGGAGTGCAGCTCGAACAAGCGCTCCATCGCGATGTAGTCGTGGCTCTGGACGAATCGCCCGGTCACGGTCGTGTACATCCGATTCTCGAGGATGCGATATGCGGTCTCCTCGTTCGGTGCATGACGCAGCACGAGGTCGTCCCACGAGGCCTTCGTGTCGAGCATCGCCGCGTAGAGCTCGCCCCGAGCTTCGATCCCCGCGGCGCGGAGCACTTCGTCGGGCACTCTGCGCTCGACGTTGCCGATGCCCTCGAGCCCCAGTGCATCGGCGAGGCGCTTCGCCGGATCGATGGTCAAGACGAGCACCCGCCCGCCAATCTGCGCAACAGCTTCGAGCGCGGTCGCCGCGGCAGTCGTGGTCTTGCCGACCCCACCGGACCCGCAGAAGATCACGATCTCGCGTGAGGCGAGCAACGGCTCGAGGCTGTGCCCGGCCGCGAGCTCGGCGCTCATGCGTCGAGCTCCTCGCCCAGGGCGTCGGCGAGCTCATGGATGGCCCGCACGCCGTGATCTCGGGAGAACAGGTACGGCAGGTTCACCAGAGGCAGATCGACCGTCTCCCGGAGCCTGGCGAGATGAGGGACGCGCGACCGCCGGAGGGATGACGCCAGCGCAACCGCGTCCAAGACCGCGCCCGCGCCCGTTCCCGCCCGCGCCTCGAGGACGTCCGTAGCTGGTGCCGCTCGGAGCGCAGCGAGCACCGGCTCGTCGTCGCGGTTGAACGGCTCGGGAAGCAGACGGTTGACCACTACGACGCCGAGGGGAACGTCCAGCTCGTTTCGCGCGCGCGCAACCAAGTCGATCGTCTCCGCAATCGGCATCTCCTCGGCTGAGGTCACCACGTTCAGCGCGGTGACCTCGGGCGACGCCAAGAGCTCCGACATCCATTGCGTCTGCTCTCGGACGCGCCCGACCTGCACGAGGTCTCGGATCGCGCGCGGGGAGTCGAGCTGTGCAATCACGTGGCCACTCGCGACGGCGTCGACCACCACGAGATCCCATGGGGCCCGTCCCTCGATCGCCTCGTGCACCTCCCAGCACACCTTGCCGACCGTGAGGATCTCCTTCACACCGGGCGCGGCGTTCGCTACGAAGTCGAGGACGTTCGCGAATGGCCCGATACCCCCGAGCACGGGAACCCGAACGTGGAGGCGCAGGTACTCGCGGAGCGACGCGTCGGTGCGCATCTGCATGAGATGCACACGCGGTTGAATCTCTACTGGCTCGAAGCCGACCGGTGCGTGCTCGAAGAGGTCGGTGAGGTTCCCCTTGGCGTCGACTTCCACCAGGAGGACGCGCTTGCCCCGCTCGGCGGCCAACAGTGCGGTCGCCGCCGCGACGGTGCTCTTGCCGACGCCGCCCTTGCCGGTGAAGAAGAGGAGTCGCCGTTCGAGCAGGTCGAGACGCCCCGCTCCGAAACCGGCAGGCGCCGGGTGCACCGTGGCGCCGTCAGGCGCCGAACCCGACGCGCTTTGCGCCGCTCTCGGTCTCGATCTCGAGGTAGGCCACCCGATCGGCAGGCACGCCGACCCGGCGCCCCTTCGCGTCGGTGAGCCAGAGCACGCCGTCGTCTTGCTTCAGGGCCGCGTCGAACGACTTCGAGATGTCGTCGGGCGAGCCCTCGATCTCGAGCGACAGCTCTTTTGGGGTGTGCAGGACACCAATGCGAACTTCCATCATTCGGGTCGATTCCACTGCGGCGTCCCGGCCATCCGGCCACGCCTCCGCTGCATCTTCACGGCGCTGACACTATCCGGCCGATTGCGCGGTCTCGGAGTCGTGAACTGGCCCGTCGGACTTGGAAGGATGTGCTGATGGCGACCGAGACCACTGGGCTCTCCGTGCCACTGGCGCTGGCCGCGGCAGGCGCGGCGCTCGGTTGGGTCGTCGTCTTCGTCGGGATCGCCTCGACTCGGCGCGCGCCAAACGTGCGGGCAAAGGATGCGAGCTCCGACCTTCCGGCGGAGCCCCCTGCGGTTGCCGGGCTGCTCGCCAACGACTTCATCGTTCCCAGTGAGACCGCGCCTGCGGTAGTCCTCGATCTCGCGGCTCGACGGGTCATCGATCTCGACGAGGTTCAACCGGGGCGGACGATCGCGCGCCTGCGAAGGCGCCACGACGAGGCGCTCGCGCCGTACGAGCAACGTGTGCTCTCTGAGCTCGAGGACAAGGCGATCGACGGCGTTGTCCCGACCGAGGCGATGACGACCGGCCCCGAGGCGCAGTCTGCACAGTGGCAACGCTCCCTGCAACGCGAGGTGGTCGCGGACGCGCAGGCGCGTGGCCTCACGTACAACCGATGGACGCCACGCGTGCTGGGAATCCTCGGGCTGACGCTCGTCCCTGCCGGGATCCTGCTCTACCTCGCCATCGAGACCGGCGACGACCGTGCCGACGGCTGGCTGGGCTGGGCCTCGGGAGCGGTCGCGCTCGCGATCATCGTCCTCGGCATCATCACGATTGGTCGGATGTCCCGTTCGCTGGCGCAGCTCCCGACCGCGTCGGGAGCGATCGCCGCCGCGTACGCCGCTGGCCTCGAGTCGCATCTTCGCGACGACAAGGAGCTTGCGGAGCTCCCTCCTGCCGCCGTGAAGGTACGCGGCCGGCACTTCGCGTTTGCGGCTGCCTTCGGACTCGCGTCGGTGGCCGTCGCGCTGCTCCCGATGGGCGCAGAAGACGACCACCGAGCGTGGAGTCGCGCCGGCGGTCGATGGCGCTTGGTGCGGGTGCGCTACCCGAGGGCATGGCCACCCGCGTGGGGGAAGCACCCAGCCTTCGCGGCATTCCTTGCGGTCGGTTGGGGAGGGTTGGCCGTACTCGCGATCGTTGGCATCACAAAGGTTCTCGACTCCGACCCCGACGCCAGCTTCTCGGCCGACGCCTGGCAGTGGGTCGAACGCGGCGCGCTCCTGCTCGCGGTCCCGTGCGTCGTCGTGGCGGCGTGGGCCGCGGTGGTGCTCGTCCGGGCGATCCCCGACCTCTGGTCCACGCGTCAGATCAGCGGCGAGGTCCTTCGCGACCGACGACGGCGCCAGTGGCTCTCGTCGGGCGACGACCCGAAGTATTGGAACTACCTCGCCGTCGACGAGGGGACCAGCAAGCGCATCCTCGCGTTTCGGCTGCGCGCGTCTGTCTGGCAGGCACACAACCAAGGCGATGAGGTCACCGCGGTGGTCACGCCCGGCCTCGGGTACGTGCGCTCGATCGAGAAGAAGCCCTAACTGATCTTGAGCTCGGGGTGGCTGCGGCGCGTGGGCTTGATCTGGGTGTCGACCACCTCGGCGATGTGCCGGAAGATCTGCGACGCATCGTCGTCGGGGTATGCGACCACGATCGGATGACCGTCGTCACCACCCTCACGAAGCTCCGGCACGAGCGGCACCTGACCGAGCAATGGGACACCGACCTGGTCGGCGAGCGCTTGACCGCCGCCCGAGCCGAAGAGCTCGTACCGCTTGCCATCGTCGCCGCGGAACCACGACATGTTCTCGATCACGCCGATCACATCGAGCTCGACCTTCTCGGCCATCGCGGCGGCTCGTTGCGCCACCTTCTGCGCCGCCGGCTGCGGAGTGGTGACCACGATCACCTCGGCGCGCGGGAGGAACTGCGCGATCGACAACGAGATGTCGCCGGTGCCGGGCGGGAGGTCGATCACGAGATAGTCGGGCTCTCCCCAATGCACGTCGGTGAGGAACTGTTCGAGCGCTTTGTGCAACATCGGACCGCGCCAGATCACGGCTTGGTCCTCCGCGGTGAAGAACCCCATCGAGATCACGCGTACCCCGTGCGCCTCGGGCGGGACGAGCACATCGTCGATGAGCCCTGGCGGATCGGCCACGCCCATCATGCGCGGGAGCGAGAACCCCCACACATCCGCGTCGACGACGGCCACGTCACGCCCCCGTTCCGCAAGCGCGATCGAGAGGTTGGTCGTGACCGACGACTTCCCCACACCGCCCTTGCCCGACGCGATGGCGAGCACTCGGGTGCGCGCGTCGGTGAACGGGTTCACGCGAGCGCGCGTGCCGCCGGCGGGCGCGGCCGACGCGTCGACCACAGCCAGGGGGTTGGGCGGCGGCTCGCCTTTGAGCACGCGTGCCGCATCAACCTTCTCGTCCGGGGTCATCTCGCGCAGATCCACGTCGACCCGGTCGATGCCGGGGATGGCGGTGAGCGCGGCTTCCACCCGCCGCGTGAGCTCGGCCCACGCGGCGCCCTGGGCAAGGGGCTCGGCGAGGGCCACGACCGCAGTCGAGCCGTCGACCGCGACGCCTTGCACGATGCCGAGATCGGTGATGGGCATGTGGAGGCGCGGTTCGTCGACGGCACTGAGCGCAACCCGAACTGCGGCCTCCGCCGCGGGCTCCTGCCTGGGCACGATGGGGCGGCCTTCCGAGGATCGAGAGGGACGGGGGATTTCCACTACGAGCGTAGGTAGAATACCGCTCGTGGCCCCTGAGCCTGCCCTTGCGGCGGCGCCAACCCGCTCTCTCTCCCCCGACGAGTTCACCGCGGCGGTCTCCGCCGTCACGAATGCGTTCGGCGACCCCACTCGGCGCGAGATCTACCTCTTCGTGCGCGACGCCAACGAGGACGTGACCGCGAACGAGGTGGCCGACCACTTCGCCCTGCATCCCAACGTGGCGCGCCACCACCTCGAGAAGCTCACCGGCGGCGGCTACCTCAACGTGGTGACTGCACCGGTCGAAGGCACACGGCCGGCCGGCCGGCCTTCCAAGCGGTACCGGGCCAGCGAGATCGACCACGCGCTCGCCCTCCCGCTCAAGCACGACGACGTGCTCGCCAGCTTGCTCGCCCGTGCGCTCGACGCCCTCGGACCGGAGCAGGCGGAGACACTCGCCGACGACGTGGGCTTCCAGTACGGCCAGCTGCTTGCGGAGCGAATGGAGCCTGGCGATGGCCACCGCTCCGTCCGCACAGCGATCACTGCGGTGGCCGACGCACTGACCGCTCACGGGTTCGCGGCACACGCCGAGTCCAACGATGGCGAGCTGTCAATCGTCTCGGAGTGCTGTCCGTTCGGCGAGACCGCGCAGCGGTACCCGCACGTCGTGTGCGCGCTCGACCGCGGGATGATCCGCGGGATGCTCAACGGCTTGTACGGCGAGACGACACCGCACTTCGAGGCGAGCCGGCCCGACGGCGACGCCCACTGCGTCGCCCGCGTCTAGCTCCAACCGCGAGACGGTGGCCCGCGTCTACCTCGATCACGCGTCATCGTCACCCCTGCGCGCGGCTGCGCTCGACTCGATGCTCCCGTACTTGCGGGACCACCACGCCGATCCGGGCCGCGTGCACAGCGACGGCAAGATCACGCGAGTCGCAATCGAAGATGCACGCGAGCACGTTGCTGCGCTCTTCGGAGCACGACCTCGTGAGGTGGTGTTCACGTCCACCGGGACCGAGGCGATCAACATGGGCATCTGGGGCGCGATCGCCCGGGGGCTGGACGGGGCGAGCGCATCGACGGCGCATGTCGTGACCACCGCGGTCGAGCACTCCGCGGTGCTCGAATCGTGCGAGCGCGGCCCGGTCGAGGTCAGCGTTGTCGGCGTGGATCGAGTCGGCCGGTTCGATGCCGACGAGGTGATCTCGGCGCTCCGACCCGACACTGTCCTCGTCTCGGTCCAGCTCGCCAACCACGAGGTCGGCACGATCCAGACCGAGGTGCCGGCGATCGTCGCTGGCGTACGCGAGCGCGGCGTGCTGCTCCACGTGGACGCGTGCGCCGCGGCCGGTCACGTCGCCATCGACTTCGCCGCGCTCGATGCCGACCTCTGCTCGATCACTGCGCACAAGCTCGGCGGGCCGAAGGGTGCGGCCGCATTGCTCGTGCGCCGCGGCCTGCGCCTTTCGCCGTTCATCGTCGGCGGTGCGCAAGAACGGGCCCGACGGGGCGGGCTCGAGAACGTCCCGGCGATCGTCGGTTTCGGCGCGGCCGCGGCGGAGCTGGCCGGCTCCCTGAGCACGGAGGCCGAGACCGCACGCAGGCTGACCGACCGTCTGCTTGCGGGCGCGCTCGCGGTCGACGACATCACGCAGCTCGGCGACCCGGACGCGCGGCTCCCGCACCTTGTGTGCTTCGGCGTCGGTGGCGTCGAGGCCGAGCCGGTGTTGCTCGGACTCGACCAGCGTGGGATCTCGGTGCACTCGGGCTCGTCCTGCTCGAGCGAGGCACTCGAGCCGTCGCCGGTACTCGCCGCGATGGGGGTGGATGCCGACAAGTCCCTCCGGGCCAGCGTCGGCTGGTGCTCGAGCCCGTCAGACGTCGACGCGTTCCTCTCGGCCTTCCCCGAGGTGGTGGCCAAGCTGCGAGCGTTGCGCACCGGCTGAACCGATGCCCCAGGGAAGAGAACGGCGACACGGCGCGTTGGAGGTGACATGATCCCGGTGAAGCGACTGAACCACGCCGTGCTGTACGTCCGCGACGCCCCGGCCGCGGCCGCGTTCTACCGCGAGGCTTTCGGCTTCGAGGTGGTCACGGAGATGCCGGGCGCCGCCTTCCTGCGTGCTGCCGGCTCGGACAACCATCACGACCTCGGTCTGTTCACGGTCGGTCCGGATGCACCAGGCCAACAGCGCGGCGCGGTTGGCCTCTATCACCTCGCGTGGGAGGTGGCTTCGATCAACGATCTCGTCGCCGGTCGCGAAACGTTGGCGCGGCTCGGCGCACTCGTCGGCGAGAGCGACCACGGCGCGACGAAGTCTCTCTACGGCCGCGATCCCGACGGCAACGAGTTCGAGGTCATGTGGATGGTGCCGCGCGACCAGTGGGGCGACGACGAGCACTCGGCCACGATCGCGCCGCTCGATCTCGACGCGGAAGTCGCGCGGCACGGCTGATCGCCTCCTGCCGACTGCTCGATAGTCTGAGCACCATGCCCACCACACAAGACTGGACCACCCTCGCGACGGGCCTCAACGACGCCCTCGCTCTCAACGCGCCGCCACTCGCGATCACGTTCTCCGACGCACCGCCCGACGGCGTGGCCGCGTTTGACGCGCCGATGCCAGAGCCGATGCCCGACGGACGCACCGGTCGCGTGCCCGCCGGCTGTGTGTTCTGGATGAAAGCCGCCGATGCCACGTTCTCAACGGTCGCCGAAGACCACGGCAACTGCTCCGTCGGCAGCATGACGCACGGCTTCAAGACGCTCGACGAGGTCGCGGGCAACTCCGACGTCGCCGCGCTGCTCGAGACTGGGTGGGTGACGATGGACGTGGTCCCGCAGATCCCGGTCGTCACGGAGAAGCCGGGTGCAGTCACCTACGGCCCGCTCGCCGACACATCCGTCGACCCCGATGTGGTGCTGCTGCGGCTCAACGCCAAGCAGCTGATGTTGCTCTCTGACGCGCTGCCGGGCCTGCGCATCGAGGGCAAGCCGCAGTGCCACATCGTCGCGGTGGCGAAGGAGCAGGGCGAGATCGCGGCCAGCGTCGGATGTGCCTTGAGTCGCGTTCGCACCGGCATGTCGGCGAACGAGATGACATGTGCAATCCCGGCGTCGAAGCTCGCGAAAGTCATCGGCTCGATCCAGAGGAATGCCGTCGCCGACACCACAATCGCGCGCTACGCCGCAGAGGACGCCAAGCGCTTTTGAAGCCGCGCTATTTCTTGGCGGCCTCGTAATAGGGGTTCGCTCCGGACGCGTGGTCGGTGACGTCCACGACGCGCTCGATCTCGGGAATGCCCTCCAGAATCGCGACCTCGATGCCCTGGCTCAGCGTGACCGCGGCCATGCCGCAGCCCTGGCACCCACCACCCATGCGCACATAGGCCACGTCGTCTTCGACTGCGACGAGCTCGGCGTACCCGCCGTGCGCGGCGATGGCCGGGTTGATCTCGGTCTCGAGGATGGCCAGCACCTTCTGGGGCAGCTCGCCTGACAGGTCGGCCTCGGGCCGATCGGCCATCGGCGCGGCCGGCGCCGGCTGGTTCGGGTTCTTCATGACCATCCCGGCCCCGGTGAAGTCCAGGGTTGCGCCGGTCAGCTTCTCGGCGCTGTCGTTGTCGATGACAACGGAGATGTCGTCGTGGCGCTGGACGATGCCATCGGCAGCAGCCTCCTCGAGTGGCCGCAGCTCCATCGTGTACGTGTAGGCACCGCTGGCCTCGCCGCTGACCTCGATCCAGAGCGCGAGCGTCTCCGCATCGGGCTCCGAGCTGCGGACCTCGACGATCTTGCTTCGAGCCTCGTCGGTCAATCTCACCAGCGGTTCCACAAGGTCACTCATGTAGCCAATGATACGCAGGTGCCAAGGGTGCTCCTTCTCCTGCCAACCGCCACGTACCGGGCCGCCGACTTCGTTGCGGCGGCTCGGGCCCTCGGGGTCGAGGTGGTGGTGGCATCCGAGGAGCAACCCGTGCTCGCCGACACGATGGGCGATCGAGCCGCGGTGGTGCCGCTCGACGATCCCGAGGTCGGCGCAGCCGCGATCGACGCGCTGGACGCGCGAAGAGGCATCGACGCGGTGGTCGCGGTCGACGATCAGGGGATCCTCGTGGCGGCGCACGCAGGCGTTCGCCTCGGTTTCCCGCACAATCCCCCCGAGGCGGTGGCGCGCACTCGAGACAAGGTTGCCATGCGGACGGCGTTTGCGGCCGCCGAGGTCCCCCAGCCGCGCTTTGCGGTCTTCGACGACCCCGACGCGGTGCCCGACGTGGGCTTCCCGTGCGTCGTGAAGCCCACGGGGTTGTCGGCCAGCCGCGGAGTGATCCGGGCCGACGACCCCACCGCGGCCCGGACTGCCGCGAAGCGGGCGCTCGACATTGCCGGCGGTGGCGCCCTCCTCGTGGAGGAGTACGTCCCGGGCGACGAGTTCGCGCTCGAAGGTCTCCTGAGCGAAGGCCGACTCGAAGTGCTCGCACTGTTCGACAAGCCCGATCCCCTCGAAGGCCCGTACTTCGAGGAGACGATCTACGTCACTCCCGCGCGTGTCGGTCCCGACGTGGCGGCCCGGATCGAGCGCGTCGTCGCCGACGCAGCCGCCGCGCTCGGCCTGCGCGAGGGCCCGGTGCATGCCGAAGTGCGCGTGCACGACGACCGAGTGTGGGTCATCGAGGTCGCGGCGCGGTCGATCGGCGGGTTGTGTGCGCGGGCCCTGCGCTTCGGCGCGGGCATCAGCCTCGAGGAGGTGATCCTGCGCCACGCACTGGGTCAAGACCTCGATGGGCTGGCGCGCGAGTCCATGGCGTCCGGCGTGATGATGTTGCCGATTCGAAACGCGGGGCGCCTGGTTGGCGTGAGCGGTCAGGACGCCGCCCGCGCGGTCCCGGGTGTCGTAGGCCTCGAGATCACGATTGCCCCGGGGCGCGAAGTGCACCCCCTCCCCCAGGGCGACCGCTACCTCGGTTTCCTGTTCGCCCGAGCCGACACACCCGACCAGGTGGAAGCGGCATTGCGCGCCGCGTACGGCAATCTGCATGTGGACATCGAGACCGTCGAGACGTCCCCCGAACGACGAGTACCGTCGGATTGATGCGCGTCCTGCTCGTTGCCTCGTACGAGCTCGGGCATCAGCCTCTCCAGGTTGCCGCGCCGGCCGCGCAGCTGCGCGCCCGAGGGCACGAAGTGCGTTGCCACGACCTCTCGATTCAGCCGTGGGACCCGGAGCTGGTCACGTGGGCCGAGCGGGTCGCGTTCTCGGTGCCGATGCACACCGCCATGCGCATCGCGCGGCACGCGATCACTTCGGTGCGCGAGCTGCGCCCCGACCTGCCGGTCGCATGCTTCGGGCTCTACGGACCATTCATGCATGATGTGGCCGACCGCGTCCTGGGCGGCGAGACCGACGCCGCCCTCGTCGACTGGGTCGACGGCAAGGACGACGGGGTCGTCGTGCACCTTGGACGAGAGGCTGCTCACGCCGGTGCACCGCTCCCGGCCCGCGATCTCCTGCCCGCCCTCGATGAGTACGCACACCTCGCGGTCGACGACGAGGAGCGGGTCGTCGGGTACGTCGAAGCGAGCCACGGCTGCTCTCACCGCTGTCGGCACTGTCCGGTGCCGGTGATCTACGACGGTCGACTGCGCGTGGTCGACGTCGACGCGGTCCTCGCCGACGCTGCGCAACAGGTCGCGGCCGGCGCCCGGCATCTCACCTTTGGTGACCCCGACTTCCTCAACGGCGCGCAGCACTCGCTGCGTGTGGTGCGGGCGCTCCACGAGCGCTTCCCCGAAGTCACCTTCGACTGCACGGTGAAGGTGGAGCACGTGCTGCGCCACGAGAGCATCTGGGCCGAGATGGCCGAAGCCGGCTGCCTGTTCGTGGTCTCAGCCTTCGAGTCCGTCGACAACGCGACGTTGGACCGACTCGACAAGGGGCACACGGCGGCCGATGCCGCGCGTGCGGTCGCACTGCTCCGTGAGCACGCCATCGAGATCCGGCCGTCGTGGCTGCCCTTCACACCCTGGACGACCCTCTCGCAGGTGCAGGCATTGCTCGACTTCGTCGCCGACCACGATCTCGTCGGGAACGTCGATCCCGTGCAGTACTCGATCAGACTCTTGCTCCCCGAAGGGTCGCTGCTCATGGGTCATGCCGACCTCATCCCGCACCTCGGCCCGTACGACGTTGAGCGATCCAGCTTCACGTGGCGGTCGGCCGATCCGACGATGGACGCGCTGCAAGCACGCTTCGCGACGATCGTCGAGGAATGTCAAGCCGCGGGCGACGACATCCCCACCGTGTACCAAGCACTACGAGCGGAGTGTGGCCTCGCGACGGTGACGGTCGCGGTCCACGCCAACCGACCACGGCTCACAGAACCGTGGTTCTGCTGTGCCGAGCCCAGCGCGGATCAGCTGGGCTCATTCGGGCTCGGCCGCGGCTGACGTCGCGCCGAGTCAGTCGGCGATGTAGCTGACTGACTCCACCCGCCAGCCAGAAGCCTCGGAACCGGACATCGCGAGGCTCACCGAGCCACCCTCGTAGCTATACGCACAGGTCGGCACGCCAGGGTCGCCGAAGCACCCTTGGTTCGTGTACTGCGCGCCCGCCCCGCTGTTCTCGAAGATCGTCGAGACGGCCTCGTCGCTCGCGCACCGTGCCGCGGCCGCTTGGTCGCCGGCGATCCACGACTCGACGAACGTCATCGCCGCGTCCTCCGGCGTGGTGCAGATGATGCCGATCGTCACCGGCGGCGATTCCGTTGTGGCGGTCGGCGCAATGGTGGTGGTCGTTGCCGTTGCCGTCGAGACTTCATCGTCGTCGTCGCTGCCCAGCGCGAGCACGACGCCCACCGCGATCAGCACCGCAACGAGCAGCACGATCAGACCGGTCATCCATCGTTCCCGCGTGTTCATCCGTGGTGCCCCGCTGCTTCTTGGGTGCGGAGCACATTCAGAGCCGAGCCGGCCCGGAACCACTCGATGTGCTCCTCCGACATCGTGTGCTTCGTCTCGAACTCGTCGATCGCGCCGCTGCGATGGTGGATCACGACGCGGATCGACTTTTCTGGAGCAACGTTCGCGAGGTCGACGATGTCGACGCGGTCGTCGGCCTGGATGCGCTCGTAGTCGTCGGGGTTCGAGAACGTGAGCGCAAGGATCCCTTGCTTCTTCAGGTTCGTCTCGTGGATACGCGCGAACGAGCGCACGAGCACCGCGCGACCGTTCATGCACCGCGGCTCCATCGCGGCGTGCTCACGCGAAGATCCTTCGCCGTAGTTCTCGTCGCCGATGGCGATCCATGGGATCCCGGCGTCTTTATACGACTTGGCCAACTCGGGGAGCGGCTTCACCGACCCGTCGCGCACATCGACTCCTTGCCCGGCACCTTCGGGCGCGAACGCGTTGTTCACGCCGGTGAACAGGTTCTGGGAGATGTTCGTGAGATGCCCGCGATAGGCGAGCCACGGGCCGGCCGGCGAGATGTGATCGGTCGTGCACTTCCCGACCGCCTTCATGAGCACGGCGAGGCCGGTGAGGTCGTTGCCGTCCCATCCTGGGAACGGCTCGAGCAGCTCGAGCCGCTCGGAGTCGGGCTTCACAACGACCTTGACCTTCGAGCCATCAGCCGACGGCTCGACGAACCCCGACTTGCCGGGGTCGAACCCCTTTGCGGGCAGCTCAGCGGCCTCCGGCGGCGCAAGCAGGACCTCGCGCCCGTCGTCGGTGACCACTGGCTCGCGAAGGAAATTGTGGTCGAGCCGTCCGGTGAGCGCCATCGCGACGACGGTCTCGGGCGAGCCGATGAACGAGAGCGTCGCGGGGTTCCCGTCGTTGCGACGCGGGAAGTTTCGGTTGAACGACGAGACGATCGTGTTCTGCATGCCGAGCTGCATGTCGTCGCGTCGCCATTGCCCGATGCACGGACCACACGCGTTCGCGAGCACGGTCGCGCCGATGGCTTCCAGATCCTTGAGGTAGCCGTCGCGCTTGATCGTGGCGCGCACCTGCTCCGAACCCGGAGTGATGAGCAACGGCGTGCGTACCTTCAGCCCCGCAGCCTTCGCTTGACGCGCCACGTGTGCCGCGCGTCCGATGTCCTCGTACGACGAGTTGGTGCACGAGCCCACGAGCGCGTACGAGATGTCAGCGGGATAGCCCTCTTTCTTCACCGCCGCTTTCACCTCGGAGATCGGACGATCGAGGTCGGGGGTATGCGGGCCAACGAGATGCGGTTCGAGCTCATCGAGGTTGACGTCGATGACCCGATCGAAGAACCGCTCGGGATCGTCTTCCACCTCGGGGTCGCAGCGCAGGAACTCGGCGCAGCCGTCGGCCAAGTCAGCGAGGTCAGCGCGCTTCGTGCTCTTGAGGTAACCCGCGGCGCGGGCGTCGTGCGGGAACAACGAGCAAGTCGCGCCGATCTCGGCTCCCATGTTGCAGATCGTCGCCTTGCCCGTCGCCGAGATCGACGCCGCGCCCGAACCGAAGTACTCGACGATCGCGCCCGTACCGCCGTTGACGGTGAGGATGCCCGCGACCTTGAGGATCACGTCCTTGGCCGAGGCCCACCCCGACAGCTTGCCGGTGAGTCGCACACCGATGAGGTTCGGGACGCGCGTGTTGAACGGCCAGCCCGCCATCACGTCGACGGCATCGGCGCCACCCACGCCGATCGCGACCATTCCGAGCCCACCCGCATTCGGCGTGTGGCTGTCGGTGCCGATCATCATTCCGCCGGGGAACGCGTACTGCTCGAGCACGACCTGGTGGATGATCCCGGAGCCCGGCTTCCAGAACCCAATGCCGTACCTCGACGACACGCTCTCGAGGAAGTCGTAGACCTCCTCGTTCGTGTCGAGCGCGCGCTTGAGATCGCGATCGGCGCCGACATGCGCCTGGATCAGGTGATCGCAGTGCACCGTCGTCGGAACGCTGACACTGGGCAGGCCCGCGGTCATGAACTGGAGCAGCGCCATCTGGGCGGTAGCGTCCTGCATCGCGACCCGATCGGGTCGGTAGTCGGCGTAGTCGGCGCCGCGCTCGAACCCCACGGTCTCGGGGTTGTCGGCGTGAGCGACCAGGACCTTTTCGGCAAACGTCAGCGGACGGCCCAGGCGACGTCGAGCGACCTCGACGTATTCGGGATAGCGCGCGTACAGCGCCTCGACGAGCTCGACAGGCGTGGTGGGTCCGACTCGCGACTCGGCCATCGGCAACTCCGTACGTGCGCTGATGTTGCTCCGAGGCTACCGCCGCCCGGCGGGAAGCCCGGAACTCCGCCTAGCGGGGAATCTCCTCCTCCACGACGGAACGCATCACGTCGCCCACCTGGGTTGCCTGCGCATCCTCGACACCCTCGATGACGTGCCCGAAGAGGTTGTAGTCCTTC
>JANOHN010000120.1:0-2992 GCA_031406505.1 Acidimicrobiia bacterium
GCTCCAACTCGACGACGAGGTGCTGGTTGCGGATGAGGATGCGCCGCACCGTTTCGCGCGCGCCGGTGAAGCCCAGCATCCGCGCAGTCTGCCGCTCTTCTCGCCCACCCCGCCGCCCACTGCCTCCCCGGAACGCCTGAAGCGCCTCGGGCGCCACCACCCGCCACGCACTGCGACTCCGTGTCCCAACCTCGGGGGTGCTGAAAGCCAACGGGCGTGATGCGCGCGGGTTGTCCATCGACGACTGGTACCGCCGGGTCGCGTACGTACCCCAGGAAGACCATCTGATCACGGGAACCGTCGCGGAGAACATCAGCTTCTTTCGGGACTCCGGCCAGGCTGATATCGAACGCGCGGCCCGTCTCGCGCACATCTACGACGAGATCATGGTTCTACCCCGAGGATTCGAGTCGGGCGTGGGGGAGCGGGGCGGACAGCTCTCCGGGGGGCAGCGCCAGCGCATCTGCATCGCGCGCGCGCTCTTGGGTGCCCCGGACATTCTTGTGTTCGACGAACCCACAAGTGCCCTCGATGCCCATTCCGAATCCGTGCTCCGCGAGACGCTTGAGTCGCTGTCGTCTCGCACCATGATCTTCGTCATCGCTCATCGCGTGTCGACGTTGCGGAGTTGCGATCGGATCATGGTGCTGCATGGCGGTCAGTTGCAGCACTTCGACGATCCGAACGCGCTCGAGATCTCGAACCCGTTCTTCCGAGAGATCCTTCGGGTCTCGGGTCTGCGCTAGGGGAGTGCGCAGTGGAACTTGACGACTATCTCCGTTCGCTCCGGCGCGGGTGGTGGATCGTGCTGTCGTGTGCGGCGATTGCGGTGGTCCTCGCAAGCACCCTCGCACGTGAGCGTCCGCTGCGATCGACCACTCGCGTGGTCCTCGGCCCCAGCAACGAACTCGCCACTGATGTCTCCCGCCTCTCCACCGCCGACACGATCAATGTGCTGGTCGTTAACACGCTTGCGGACGTGTTCGTGAGCCAGTCGGTGGTTGTCGGCGCGGGCCGCGAGCTTGGGCTCGACGCGGCCGAGCGCGGCAGGTACGAAGTCACGGCCACGGTCGGGCCGGAGTCACGCGTCGTGGACATCGCGGTCGAAGGACCCGATCGCCGTACCGTGCGCAAGCTCGCGGGTGCGATCGTCGAGCACGGCGCGTCTTCGTTCATCGATCTCTACCGCATCTACAGAGTGGAGGTGATCGAGACAGCGAGCGCGGCCACCGAAGCTGGCGCGAGCCGAGCCGCCGTGACGCTGGTTGGGGTCGCGCTCGGTCTCGCGGTCGGCGGGGCACTGGCGATCACCCGTGAGTGGCTCGCGATGCGCGCGCGAGGGCCCACGCGAAGCGGCGAACGGCTGACCGAGCCGGAACGCATCCCGCTCGCTGGCGTTGATCAGCCGCGATGAAGATCGGGCCGACCGCGCTGTGCATGGTCACCGCCGCGGTTACGGCCTTCGCGTTCGCGGACGCGCGACTGCTCGTCATCGCGGCAGGCGCGGTCGTATTGGCCACCGGGCTGGCGAATCCCGCCTTCGGCGCGATGCTGCTCGCGGGACTCGAGGTGACTCGAGCGTCGCTGGTCGTGGAGGAGCTCCACGGGTTTCCGTCGTTCATCGTGCCGTATGCAATTCTGCTGTTGGTCGTCGGCCTGGTTCGACGACCCGCTGCATCGCCGTTCGGGCCGGAGGTGATGGTTCCCGTCGTCGTGCTCGCGTGCTACGGCGTCGTCCTCCTGAGCGGGGTGCTGTATGCATCGCGTCCGACGGTCGTCTGGGCGGGCGCACAGGCGTACGTCAAAGAGCTCACGGTCGTCGCGGCACTCGTTGTTCTCGTGCGCACACCCGCGATGCTGCGGACCGCGGTGTGGGGAGCCGTGCTCGCCGGAGGGCTCCTGGGCGCCCTGAACAGCTGGCAGCATCTCACGGGAACGTTCGATACCACGATGCTGGGCTTTGCCCGACCGGTCTTCGGCGTGGTGGACGGAGTCTCCCGCCATCGGATCGGAGGGCCGCTCGCCGATCCGAACGCGTTCGCCCAAACGATGGTGGTGGTGTTAGCGCTTGCAGCGGAGCGCGCGTGGCACGAACGGCAATGGTTGTTCCGGGCTGCGGCTTCGACGAGCGCGGTCGTGAGCGCGCTGACGGTCGTCTTGACCAGCTCGCGTGGGGGATGGCTCGCGCTCGGGGCAGTGTGTCTCGCCTTCGCATGGCGGTTTCGACCGCGAGCATCGACCGTGGTCGCGGCAGTCGCCGTCCTCGCGCTCCTCGTTGTCGTCTCGCCCGCCCGCTATCGCTCGTTGGCGGCGTCACTCGTGCGCCCCGTGATCGGAGGCGCAGAGCGACCCGACGGCTCGCTCGCCGTGCGCTCGGACGCGCTTGCGATCGGGCTTGCAATGTTCGTCGACCACCCGGTCCTCGGCGTGGGATGGCGCCAGTACGACGCCCACTACCTCGCGTACGCCCGCGAGCTCGGAATCGACACGACCCGACAAGAGCGGTCAGCACACGGACTCGTGCTCGCCGTGGCGGACGAGAGCGGCCTGGTCGGCCTCGGGGCCTTTGGCGCGATCGTTGTGCTCGCGCTGACCTCGGTCGCGCGCGCTCGACGACGATTGCTCGCGGCCGGCGACACGACGGCCGGGGGACTAGTGGAAGGCGTACAGATCGCGCTCGTCGGGCTTCTTGTCGCCGCCGTGTTCCTCCCGCTGGCGACGCCGCAGGTACTGTGGTTAATGATCGCCTTGTCGTTTTCGGTGCGGCAGCTCACCGGCAAGCCTGCCGCACTGGAGTTACCGTCCATGGTCGCGCGGCCGTGAGTCGGGCATGCCCGTTGGTGAGCGTGGTCGTTCCCGTCCTCAACGAGGAAGGGAACATCGCGGCTTGCCTCAGCGCGATCGCGGAGCAGGACTATCCGCTCGAGCGCGTGCAGGTGCTCATCGTCGACGGTGGCTCGAATGATCGGACCGTCGAAGTTGCATGCGAGGT
>JANOHN010000079.1:0-4114 GCA_031406505.1 Acidimicrobiia bacterium
GAGATCGGGCGAGTGCCGAAGTGCGGACCGGCCGAGGTGGACAACGCCGTCAAAGCCGCGGTCGCCGCGCGCACCGACAGCCCGCTCCCCCAGTGGCGGCGTGCCGAGATCCTCGACACGGCGGCCCGGCTGCTCGGTGAGCGCACCGAGGCGTTCGCGCGCATCATCGCCGAAGAGGCTGCCAAGCCGATCAAGACCGCGCGCGTCGAGGCCCAGCGCGCGATCTCCACGTTCACGTTCGCCGCGGCCGTGGCTCGCGATCTCGCCGGCGAAGTGGTGCCGATGGAAGCGTCCGACGTCGGCGAGGGCAAGCTCGCGTTCACGTTGCGCGTGCCGATCGGCGTGATCGGCGCCATCAGCCCGTTCAACTTCCCGCTCAACCTCGTCGCGCACAAGGTCGCGCCCGCCATCGCGGCCGGATGCCCCGTCGTGCTCAAGCCGGCGTCGCAGACGCCGCTGTCGGCCATCGCGCTCGCCGACCTCCTGCTCGACGAGTGCGGGCTTCCGCCCGGGCACCTGAACGTGGTGACTGGTGGCGGTGGCACCGTGGGCAACGCCATCGTCGACCACGACGACATCGCGATGATCACGTTCACCGGCTCACCCGACGTCGGTTGGGGTATCAAGGCGCAGGCGCCGCGTAAGAAGGTCGGGCTCGAGCTCGGGAACAACGCGCCGGTGATCCTCGAAGGCGACGCCGACTACGAAACCGCGGCCAAGAAGATCTCGGTCGCGGGGTTCAGCCACGCGGGCCAGTCGTGCATCTCCACGCAACGCGTGTACGTGCACAAGTCGATCGCGGAGAAGTTCCTCACCGAGCTCGTCCCACTCATCGAAGCACTGAAGGTCGGCGACCCGCTTGCCGAGGACACCGACGTGTCCGCCCTCATCTCCGGCGCCGAGCGCGATCGGGTGAAGGCGTGGGTCGACGAGGCCGTCGCGGCCGGTGCCGATGTGGCGACAGGTGGCGACGTGCGTGATGGCGTGCTGACCCCAACGGTGCTCACGAATGTGGCTCCCGACATGAAGGTGTGCGCGCTGGAGGTCTTCGGACCGGTGATCGCCGTGCAGACGTACCGCGATGTCGACGATGCGCTTCGCTTGGCCAACGAGACCCGCTACGGCCTCCAAGCCGCGATCTTCACGAACCACTTGCCCACCGCGCTACGCGCGGCGCGTGAGCTCGACTTCGGCGGGGTGCTCGTGAACGAGGTGCCTACCTACCGGGCCGATCAGATGCCGTACGGGGGCCTGCGCGACAGCGGCAACACGCGCGAGGGCCCGCGGTACGCCGTGGAAGAGATGACTGAATCCCGTCTCGTGATCTTCCAGGTTTAGGAGCGCGATGGAGCTCTCCGGCAAGGTCGCGCTCGTCACCGGTGGCGCCTCGGGCATCGGTAAGGCCACCGCGGAGCGCCTCGCCGAGGAGGGCGTGCGCGTGTGTGTCGTCGATCTCGATGAGGCCGGCGCGCGCGCGGTCGCCGAGAGCGTGGACGGCACGTTCACGACCGCGGACGTCGGCGACCCGAAGCAGACCGACGCGGCCTTTGCCCACTGCCAGGAGATGCTCGGCGGCGTCGACATTGCGTTCCTGAACGCCGGCATCGCGATCGGGTACCCAGACATCACCACGCTCGACGACGACCTCTACCGCCGGATAATGGGCGTGAACGTCGACGGCGTGTTCTTTGGTGCCCGAGCGGCCATCCGTGCCATGACCGCGCGCGGCGGTGGCGCGATCGTCGCGACTGCTTCGCTCGCCGGGCTCATCCCGTTCCCACCCGACCCGGTGTACGTGCTCTCGAAGCACGCGGTCGTCGGGTTCATCCGGTCGATCGCCCCGACGGTCGAGCCGTTGGGGATCACCGCGAACTGTGTGAACCCTGGCTTCACGAACACGAACATCATCAGCAACGAGATCAAGGGGATCGTTGCGGAGAGCGGGTTCCCGCTGATCCCCGCGCCGCAGATCGCCAGCGCGGTGGTGCATGCGATCACCTGCGGCGAGACCGGCCGATGCTGGGTCTGCCAACCCGGCCGCGAGCCCATCGCGTACGGGTTCCGCAACGTGCCAGGACCGCGCACGCCTGGTGCCGAGGGCGCTCGCCCGCCCGACATCCTCAATCGTGCAGCCTCGCCGGGCGTCCCCGGCAACAGTGAGGTTTGAGGCACGCGCGGTCCCTATCCTTAGGTGTCCGTGACAACCACGACGGAGGCCCGGTGAACGACCGCGATCCATCTGCTCCGAGCGAGGCCGTCAAGCCCGAGGTGCTCGAAGGTCTTCCCGTACCGCAGGGCGGTGATCCCGACGACGGCGAAGGCGTCACGCGGCCGACGAAGCTGATCCGGATCGCCTCGATGGTGCGCAGCATGCTCGACGAGGTCCGACGCGCCCCGCTCGACGACGCCGGGCGCGCCCGGCTGCGCGAGATTCACGAGAAGTCGGTCCACGAGCTCGAGAGCGTGCTGTCGCCCGAGCTGCAAAAGGAGCTCGGGGAGGTGGTGCTCCCGTTCTCGTCGGACGCGCCGTCAGAGTCCGAGCTGCGCCTCGCCCAAGCCCAGCTCGTGGGCTGGCTCGAAGGGCTGTTCCACGGGATCCAAGCCACCCTCTTCACGCAGCAAGCGATGGCGCAGGGACAGCTCGAAGAAGTGCGCCGACGCCGCGCGCTCCAGGCGGTGCCGGGCGAGGGTGGGGGCGCGCCGGCTGGCGCCGCCGATCCGCCCAGCGGTTACCTCTAAGTCGATGTCCGTGATGCCCGACGAGCTCTTCGCGAACAGCTGGTCGCCGGATTCGTGGCGTGCTCGTCCCGCCGCGCAGCAGCCCGAGTGGCCCGACGACGACGCGCTCGACGCGGCGCTCACGGAGATCGGCGGGCTCCCGCCCTTGGTGTTCGCCGGCGAAGCGCGCACGCTCACCGAATCGCTCGCGGCCGCGCATGAAGGACGCGCCTTCCTCCTGGTGGCCGGCGACTGCGCCGAGTCCTTCAACGATTTCTCGGCCGACTCCATTCGCGACAAGCTGCGCGTGATCCTCCAGATGTCAGTCGTGCTGACGTACGGGAGCGGCGTCCCCACGATCAAAGTCGGGCGACTCGCCGGTCAGTTCTCGAAGCCGCGATCCGCATCCACCGAGACGCGCGACGGCGTCACGCTCCCCTCGTTCCGCGGCGACACCGTCAACGACTTCGCCTTCGAGTCCGCGGCGCGTCGCCCCGACCCGGAACGCATGCTGCGCGGCTACCACCAGTCGGCAGCAACCTTGAACCTCGTCCGCGCGTTCGCGAAGGGCGGCTTTGCCGACCTGTCGCGCGTGCACGCGTGGAACCAGGAGTTCGTCGCGAGCAGCCCGCAGGGGCAGCAGTACGAGGCACTCGCGAGTGAGATCGAGCGCGCCCTGCGTTTCATGGAGGCGTGCGGCATCGACCTCGAAGCCGAGCTCCAGCTCCACCAGGTCGACGTGTTCACCGCGCACGAGGCCCTGCTCCTCGGACTCGAGGAAGCCCTCACCCGGCGCGACAGCATCACCGACGACTGGTACGACTGCTCGGCCCATCTCCTGTGGTGCGGTGAGCGCACCCGAGCGCTCGACGGCGCCCATGTCGAGTTCCTCTCGGGCATCCACAACCCGGTCGGTGTGAAGCTCGGACCGGATGCCACGGCCGAGGAGGCCGTGGCGCTCTGCGAACGGCTCAACCCGGGCCGGATCCCCGGCCGCTTGGTCCTCTTCAGCCGCATGGGTGCCGACCGGGTCACCGAGTCTCTGTCGCCGCTCGTGCGCGCGGTGAAGCTCGCGAACCACCCCGTGGTGTGGGCGTGCGACCCGATGCACGGCAACACGTTCCAGGCCGAGAGCGGATACAAGACACGACGTTTCAGCGACATCATGCGAGAGCTGCACGGGTTCTTCGCCGTCTGCGAGGCCCACGACACGCAACCGGGTGGTGTGCACATCGAACTCACGGGCGACAACGTCACTGAGTGCCTCGGCGGCACCGATGACGTGCTCGACGCCGACCTGGAACGGCGCTACGAGACGATGTGCGACCCCCGCCTCAACGCGCGCCAATCGCTCGACCTCGCCTTCGAGATCGCCGGCCTGCTGCGCCGTTAGGAC
>JANOHN010000142.1:0-17018 GCA_031406505.1 Acidimicrobiia bacterium
CGCTGTAATACCAGCGCGCGCCGCCTCGACGCTTGGGGCGCCGGACCTTGGCCCGCATTCGGGCGCGGGCGTACTTGTTGCGCGATCTCGCCATGACGAAGCCGAGGCTACCCGGTCGCTGTCGGCGTTCCGGGGCGCGCGCGACGTCCACGAATGGCGTACGCCGTCGCCGCGAGCCCGGCTCTCACCGTGAGGAAGGCGGCCGCGGGAACGAGCAGGATGCGCCGCCATCCTCGCCATCGCTTCGCCGCGAACCGGAGCAACGAGCGGTGGTGCGCAACCAACATCCGGTAGGGGTGGTGGCGCGTGCTCGCCCCCTGCACGTGGACGACCTCGCCGCCCGGCTCGTACGCGACACGCCACCCGCGCTGGCGGAGGCGCCAGCAGAGATCCACATCCTCGACGTACATGAAGTAGCCGTCGTCCCATCCGCCGATCTCGTCGAGGGCGGCGCGGCGGATCCATATCGCCGCGCCCGAGACGAACCCGACGTCACGCGGGATCGTGGGGTCGGCGTCGAGCTCTCGGTAACGCCGCGTGAAGCGATTGTCGGGCTTGAACAGCGCCACCAGGCCATGGCCCACGGCATCACGAACGCGCGGGATGGCGCGCGCTGACGGATAGCGCGTGCCGTCGGGATTTCGCACGCTTGGCCCGACGGCACCGAGGTCGGGCTCGGCGTCGAATCGGGCAAGGACCGCCGCACCAGTTCCTGGCTCGACGCGCAGGTCGCAGTTGCAGACCGCGACGACCGGCGCCTTCGTCGCGTCGGCGCCAAGGTTCGCGGCGCTCGCGTATCCCCGGTTGTCAGCGGTGATCACGCGCACGTCGGGTACCGAGCGAACGAGCCGTTCGACGGACCCATCGGTCGATCCGTTGTCGACGACGACCAGCTCCACCCCGACCGCCGACGTGTCCGCAAGGAGCGACTGCACGCACGCGGTGAGCAGCTCGCCCGACTCGTAGTTCACGACGACCGCAGCCCAACGAGGCGAGGTCATCGACTGGGGCTCATGTGTGGTGCTCAGCAGGGCGGAGTCTTGGGTGCCGGCTCACCGAGATCGCTCGCGTCGAGGATCGGCGCCGGCGTGAGCCCTTCGGGCTCGGCCAACGTGGGGCCGAGCGGCGTCGGGGCAGCCGCGGTAGTCGTGGTCGTCGAGCTGTCGGGCACGAGGATGCTCACGAAGTCGCTGCCCACCACGAGCGCCACGTCGGCACCCTTCAGGGTTGGGTCGAGCACGAGTCGCGCCGTGGGGTCGACGTACGCCAGCACGAGCTTCCCTGCCGCTTCCGCACCTCGTGCGTACCGCACCTCGGTGATCGCGACCGTGCCGCGCGGGTCGGCACCCACTCCGCCGCGCTTGAACCCGATCTTGACGAGCTCATCGAGTGCGGCCTCGTCGGCACCGTCGGCCCCCGTGCCGTTGAGCACACGGAGCTTCACGTCGGGTGGTGCGACCACGCTCGTGACGCCACCACTGCCGAAGGTCTGGAGGCGCGCCACCATCGAGCGCCATGCCGGATCGTCCGGGTACAGCACCGACTGCCCCGACTGATCGGGTCCGGCTTTCCAAGGGAACGTCTGCATGTCGAGCGCCGTCTGGTCGTTCGGGTTCACCGTCCGGAACGCCTCGACGAGCGAGTTGATGTCGTCTTGAGTCAGGCCTTCGTCGGCCTTGAGGTTCTCGACGACGCGGTCGGTGATCTCCAGCGCGGTGAACGGGTCGTTCAAGCTCTTCGCGACCGCCAGCCCCGCCATCGATCGCATGAATTCCTGCTGGCGCGCGATGCGGCTGATGTCGGGAATCGCGTCGGCTGACACCCACTCCTCCGTCTCAAGGCTGAAGTACTCGAGGGACCGAGATCGGACGTACGCGAGGCTGTCGTGGCCGTTGAGCCGCAGACAACCGGGGAATCGGACCACGAGGTTGGTCTTGAGGTCGCGCGCAGGGTACGGGAAGTACGTGGGCACGCTCCCGACGGCGTTCACGATCCCCTCGAAGCTCTTGAAGTCGACCTCGAGGTAGTGGTTGATCTCGACACCGAAGTTGGACTTCAACGTCTCGATCACCTTGTCCTGCCCGGAGTTGAACGCGGCGTTGATCTTCGACATGCCGATCCCTGGGATGTCGACCCACAAGTCGCGCGGGAACGATACGACCAGCGTCTTGCGCGCACCGGGCTCGACGTGCACCACCATCATCGTGTCGGAGCGCTGCCCCTTCACGTCGTCCTGGTTGCCGAACGACTCCTGCTGCCCCGAGTTCTCAACGAACGCCCGGGTGTCTGACCCGATCAAGAGGTAGTTGGCACCCTCGGGTGGAGCCGGCGCGGTCTGGACCTTCACCCGGTCGATCTTGTCGATCTTCGTGTCGTACACATAGTTCGCGCCGACCACGGACAGCACCATGAACGCCGCGGCGAGGCCGAAGGCAGTGACATAGCGGCCTGCGAAGACGCGACCGGTGGACCGAAGGTTCACCATGAAGCGGTCATCGTACCGAAGCCATTTCGTTCCGCCCCCTCGGGTCCGTGACCTACCCTCCCGACGTGGCGCTCGTGCCCCCGATTCCCGAGCTCAGCTCCATGCCCGCGGTCGTTCACGCCCGAGGCGCGACCGTGGTGGCTGCCGACCCGGTGGAAGTGGTGGCGGCACGGGGCGACGACGCGCTCGCCGCGCTGGACAACCTCACTCCTGGCTGGTGGGCCGGGGTGCTCACCTACGACCTCGGGCGGGCAGTGGAGCGGGTCACTCCCCGACTCGCGGCCGATCCCGCCCTCCCCGACGTGCTCCTCGCTCGCTACGACGCTCGCCTCGAGATCACCGACGAGGGCGCACACATGGTCGGGTCGCCCCGATCCCGCGCGGCGCTCGAGCGTCTCGTTGAGCAGCCTGCGGCGCACGGCCCGTCGACCCGGCTCGGGCCACCGACCACGACGCTCGACCGTGACGAGTTCGAAGCCGGCGTGCGGGCCATCGTCGCCCTGATCGAAGCCGGCGAGTGCTACCAGGTGAATCTCACCCGCCAGCTGAAGTGGGGGGAGGCGGCCGACCCGATCGCGCTCTTCCGAACGCTCGCGCATCGGAATCCGGCGCCGCACGCCGCGCTCCTCACGCTCCCCCGTCCCGGCGCATCCGTCGCCACGGTGGTCTCGGCGTCTCCCGAGCGGTTCCTCGCGTGGCGGGGCCGCGACGTGGAGACTCGCCCGATCAAGGGGACGGCACGCGACGCGGCGTATCTCCGCGCGAGCCAGAAGGACCGCGCCGAGAACGTGATGATCGTCGACCTGGCCCGCAACGACCTCGGTCGAGTGTGCGAGTACGGAACCGTGCGCGTGCCGGAGCTCTGCGCGGTCGAAGCGCATCCGGGCCTCCACCATCTGGTGAGCACCGTCCGCGGCCACCTTCGCGACAATGTCGGCATCGGCGCGCTCGTGCGCGCCACGTTTCCGCCGGCATCGGTCACGGGCGCGCCCAAGCCACGCGTGCTCCAGGCGATCGAAGATCTCGAACCCGTCCGTCGCGGCGTCTACTGCGGCGCGGTCGGGTGGCTGGACACGCAGTGCGATGAAGGCGACCTCGCCGTCGCGATCCGCACGTTCAGCGTGGCCGACGGCCAGACCACGCTCGGAGTTGGCAGCGGGATCGTCGCAGACTCCAACCCGACCGAGGAGTGGCGCGAGACCGAGCTCAAGGCCGCGCGTTTGCTGAGTGCCGCCGGGGCGACCGACGAGGCATCGGTGAGGTCGCCGTCTTGAAAGTTTGGTGCAACGGGTCGCTCTGCGACGCCGACGACGCGCGTATCTCGCCGTTCGACCATGGCCTGCTGGTGGGCGACGGCGTGTTCGAGACATTGCGCGTGTATGACGGCGTCCCCTTCGCGTGGACCCGCCACTACGAGCGCCTCGTGCACTCCGCTGGAGGCCTTGGACTCGACGTCCAGGAAAGCGCGGTGCTCCGCGCCCAAGCCGAAGCCGTCCTCGAAGCGAACCAGCTCCGCGAGGCGCGCCTGCGGGTCACCGTGACCGGCGGACCCGCCCCGTTGGGATCCGAACGCGGCGACGCACCGCCGACGGTGATCGTCGCGGCCACCGCGTTCACGCCGTGGCCACCATCAGTCGAGGTGGCGACCGTGCCGTGGGCACGCAACGAACGCAGTGCGACCGCAGGGCTGAAGACGATCTCGTATGCCGACAACGTGCGGGCGCTTGCCTTTGCGCACGAGCGCGGTGCTGGTGAGGCGATCTTCAGCAACACACGCGACGAGCTCTGCGAGGCAGCCGGATCGAATGTGTTCGTCGTGTGCGACGGCGTGGTGCTCACACCGCCGGCGGATTCGGGATGCCTGCTCGGGGTCACACGAGCGCTCGTGCTCGAGCTCGCGCCGGCGCACGGGATCACGGTCGAGGAACGCCCGCTCGCTCTGGATGTGCTGGCATCGGCCGACGAGGCCTTCCTCACGTCGAGCACCCGCGAGGTCCATCCCATCTCCAAGGTCGACGACCAACCGGTTCCTCAGGCGCCGGGTCCACTCACGAAGCAGCTCGCCGACGCCTTCACCCAGCTGATCGCGACGAACCTCGACCCCTGACGCGCGCGGGCTAAGCGTTCCTGAGATGCACCACGTCACCGACCGCGACGACTTCCGTGGTGCCATCTTCGGTTGCGATGACGAGGCGACCTGACGGGTCGACGCCCGTGGCCGTGCCCTCGATCTCGCGAGCGCCGAGGTCGACGCGCACTCGACGGCCGAGCGTCGCGAGCGCGTCGCGATAGGCCGCGGGGACGCCGTCGAGATCGTCGAGGCGCGACGCGAGATCGTCGAGGAACGCGTCCAGCACCCTCGCCCGGTCGACCGAGTGCCCGGCTTCGAGGTTGCACGCGGTCGCGCGCTCGGCCAGCTCCGGAGGGAAGCCGGTCCACTCCACGTTGCATCCCACGCCGACGACGACGGCACGGAGCTCGGCACCCGCTGACAGCTCGGTCTCGGCGAGCAGTCCCGCGAGCTTGCGGTCCTCGACGACGAGGTCATTCGGCCACTTCAAGCCCGCGTGCACGCCCGCCACTTGCTCGATCGCCGCGCGCAGCGCGAGCGCGGCAGCCATCGTGAGCAGATGCACCCGGCTGATGTCGACGCGGGGACGAAGGAGCACCGACATCAACAGCGACGAGCCCGGCGGCGCGTCCCATGTTCGTCCACGTCGGCCACGGCCGGCGATCTGGTGGTCGGCGACGACAACGAGCCCTTCGGGCGCGCCATTCCTGGCCTCGTCGAGCAACCAGCGGTTCGTGGAGTCGATGGTGGCAAGCCGCTGGATGCGCCAACGGCCAGGCCGGTTGGCGGGCTCCCGACCCATCGCCCGCCTACTCACGACCCGTAGGATACGACCTCGTCGTTTGGACTGTTCAGGGAGTGCCGTGCTTTCGAAGATCCTCATCGCCAACCGCGGCGAGATCGCGGTACGTGTCATGCGGACGTGTCGTGAGCTCGGCATCACCACGGTGGCCATGTACTCCGAGCTCGATCGCGACGCGCTCCACACGCGATACGCCGACGAGGCCCACGCGTTGGGCGGCAAGACCGCGGCCGAGAGCTACCTGAACACCGAGCGCGTGCTCGAGATCGCAGCCGACAGCGGGGCTGACGGAGTCCACCCGGGCTATGGCTTCTTTTCAGAGAACGCCGACTTCGCGCGAGCGATCACCAACGCCGGCATCACGTGGATCGGTCCGCCGCCCGAGGCGATCGACGTGATGGGCGACAAGATCTCGTCGCGTAAGGCCGCGGCCGCGGCTGACGTCACCTCGGTACCGGGCACGCTCGAGCCGATCGTGGGCGTCGACGACATCGTGGCCTTCGGTGATCAGTTCGGCTGGCCCGTCGCGATCAAGGCCGCCTACGGCGGTGGCGGCCGAGGCATGAAGATCTGCCAGAGCGCCGACGACGCCGCGAGCGCGTTCGAGTCGGCGACCCGTGAGGCCACGGCGTACTTCGGGCGTCCGGAGGCGTACCTCGAGCGGTACCTCACCCGACCGCGGCACATCGAGATGCAGGTGTTCTGCGACACGCACGGCAACGGCGTGTGGCTCGGTGAGCGCGACTGCTCGACGCAGCGCCGTCACCAGAAGCTCATCGAGGAGAGCCCAGCCTCGGGTCTCCCCGAAGAGACGCGTCAGGCGATGGGCGAGGCGGCAGTGAAGGTCGCGCAGGGCTGCGGCTACGTGAACGCCGGCACGGTCGAGATGCTCTTCCAGGACGGCGAGTTCTGGTTCCTCGAGATGAACACCCGCTTGCAGGTAGAGCACTGCGTGACCGAGGAGGTCACGCAGCTCGACCTCGTCGCCGAGCAGATCCGCGTCGCGAGCGGGATGGAGCTGTCGTTCACCCAGGACTCGGTGGAGCGGCACGGCCACTCGATCGAGTGCCGGATCAACGCGGAAAACCCCATAAAGGGCTTCCTGCCGTCGCCCGGCACGATCTCGCGACTGCGGGTGCCGAGCGGTCCTGGTGTTCGTTGGGACGGCGGCTACGAAGAGGGCGACACGATCTCGCAGTACTACGACAACCTCATCGGCAAGCTCGTGGTGTGGGCACCCGACCGCGCTCGCGCAACCGAGCGGATGCAACGCGCGTTGCGCGAGCTCGTGGTCGAAGGCGTGCGTACCACCACACCTGCCCACGTGGCGCTGCTGGCTGACGACGTGTGGGCGACCGGCACGCACTCCACGAAATGGGTCGAAGACGAGTTCGATGCCTCGCTGTTTGCAACGTCCGCGGACGCGACCCCTGCTGCTGCGGTCGCCGCTGATGGCGAGCCCGCGGCCGAGCTCGTCGAGCGGACCGTCCCGGTCGAGGTGAACGGCAAGCGATTCTCGGTGCGACTGTGGCTCCCCGACGCACCCATGGGCGGTGGTGGCGATGGCACAGCCGCGCGGCACACGGCGCGTCCTCGACCGCCCGCGGCGGGCAGCGCGGGTGGCGCCGGCGACGGCGTGATCGCGGCGCCGATGCAAGGAACGATCGTCAAGGTGCTCGTGAGCGAAGGCGAAGAGGTCGAAGCCGGTCAGGGGCTCCTCGTGCTCGAAGCCATGAAGATGGAGAACCACATCAACGCGCTCGGCGCGGGCACGGTCAAGGAGATCCGCGTCGGTACCGGCGACACCGTCGGACCCGGCGACGTGCTGCTGGTCATCGGGTAGCCGAGCGGCTCGTTCGAAGCCGCGTCAGCGCGAACTAGCGCGTGTGACTGCGAAGATCCGGTGCCGGTTGATCTCCTGCGCCACGAATGACTCTCGCTCCTCCCCCACCCAGCCGTTCGCAGTGAAGACGTCGTTGAGTTGCTTCCGGGTGTACCAGACGCGCGTGTAGCAATCGTCGAACCCGTACGCACCACCGTCTTCGACGTCGTACTCATCGGCAATGAAGATCGAGAAAACCACCGTTCCCCCGCGTTCGACGACCGGGCTCATCTTCTCGAGCACGGCCACCAACTCTTGGGCCTCGACGTGAGTAAAGATGCTTCCGAGAACGACAACCTCAACCCGGGCCAGTGCGTCCGACTCGAACGGGCTCCCGATGAGGCCGAACGCTACGCGTTCGTCGCGTCGAAACAACCACCGTGCGAGCTCGATGCTCTTCTCGCCGTGACGAAGCTGGCCGGCGGGTCGCTCGACACCGAAGTACTCGAACGTCTCGAGTCGCTGTTGGAGGAAACGGGCATACCGGCCAGCACCGCAGCCGTAGTCGAGCACGCTCATCCCCTCGCGGAAGCGCGCCTGCATCGCCTCCGAGAGCGAAGCGAGCCACACGGAAGAGTCGGGCTCGCGGTCCGTGCCGTAGGCCCCGAAGCGCCTGAGTCGCGCGGTCCAGAGCACGATCCGCGAGAAGTTGTGGGGTCGCGGCGTGTGGTCCGTCCTCGCCCACTTCTCGAGCCAGCGCGCGTCGTCGGTTTGCACCCGATCAGGACGCCGCGTCGGCGAGTGCTTCGCTGAGTGTGGGGTGCACGAGCAGCGAGTCGACGATGTCGCTGACCTTCAGCCCGGCGGTGACCGCGAGCGCGACGACACCGATGAGCTCGGCCGCGTTCCCGCCGACGATCGACCCGCCGAGCACCACGCCCGTGGCCGGGTCGGAGATGATCTTCACGAAGCCGCGCGGATCTCCCTTGATGAGCGCCTTGGCGTTCATCGTGAAGGGAACCTTGGTGACGCGGACCTTGCGGCCCGATGCGAACGCCTCGGCCTCGGCGAGCCCCACGTCCGCGATCTCAGGCTCGGTGAACACCGCCGACGCGGCCTTGTCGTAGTCGAGGTTGCGGTGAGGACGGTTGTGCATCCCCATCAGGTGTTCCGCGATCTTGCGGCCCTGCATCGCGGCGACGGAGGAGAGCGGGAGCTTCCCCGACACGTCGCCGATCGCGTACACGTGGGGCTTGCTCGACACGCAGTTGTGGTTGACGACCACGTAGCCGCCATCGTCGAGAACCACGCCGATGTCGGGGAGCCCGAGCTCTTCGGTGTTCGGGATCGATCCGACCGCGAGGATCACGTGCGAGCCTTCGATGACGCGTCCGTCTTCGCATCGCACACGCACGGCGTCACCGTCGCGGTCGATGCCCGAGGCGCGCGCACCCTTGAGCAACGCGACGCCACGGTCGAGGAACGCCTCCTCCAGCACCGACGCAACTTCGGCGTCCTTGATCGGCAGCACCTGCTGGCGAGAGACGAGCAGCGTCACCTTCGAGCCGAGCGACGCGAACATGTGCGTGAACTCGACACCCGTCACACCAGAGCCGATCACGATCGCGTGCTCGGGGATCTCCGGTGGCGGGTAGCAGTCGCGGGTGGTGAGCACCCGCTCGCCGTCGACCGCGGCAAAGTCGGGAACCCGCGGGCGTGAGCCCGTCGCGATCACCACGAAGTCGGCGTCGAGCTCTTCGAGGCCACCCGCGGTCTCGACGACCACCGTGTGATCGTCCTTGAAGCGTGCGGCGCCCTTGAGCAGCCGCACACCTTGGGACTCGAGCAGCTCGCACACCGACGAGTGCAGGTGGCTTTGGATCGAATCGATCCGCCGCTTCAACGCCTGGACATCGAGCGTGCCTTCAGCTCGCAACCCCATCTCCGGCGCCCGGTGGAGCTCGCTGAGCTCCCCACCCGTCGCGATCAGCGCCTTCGAAGGAATGCAGTCCCAGAGATGCGCCGCGCCACCAAGGATCTCGCGCTCGACCAACGTCACTTCGGCGCCGAGCGTTGCCGCGACGGTGGCGCACGTGTTGCCGGCAGGACCGCCACCGATGATCACGAGGCGCGTCGTCGGCATGCACCAAGGCTACGTGAAGGGCTCTCGCTAGCCTTCACTCGTGCCGGAGCTACGCCACGACGCGTTGACCGGTCGTCTCGTGCTCCTCGCCGCGAGTCGATCGGCGCGCCCACACACCACCTCAATCGACTCGCTCACTGCGGTGCGGGAACCAACTGCTGAGTGTCCTTTCTGTCCTGGACAGGAACGCGAGACGCCGCCCGAGGTGGCGCGCACCGGCGACGGTGCCCCCGGTGAGCCCGGGTGGCGAGTGCGAGTCTTCCCGAACCTGTACCCCATCGTCGGCGGTTCCGACGCGGGAGCGGGAGCCACCGGCGCGCACGAGGTCGTCGCGCTCTCCCCCGATCACGATCGGGCGTTCGGCGCGCTCACGCACGACGAGGCCGCCGAGGTGCTCACCGTGTTGCGTGATCGCGCTCGCGCCCATCTCGACGCGGGGCGCGAGCACGTGCAGGTGCTGGTGAACCACGGGCGTGGTGCCGGCGCGTCGATCGCCCATCCTCACGCCCAGGTCGTCGCGCTCGACTTCGTACCGCCCGCGGTCACCGTAGCGACCGAGCGCTTCGCTGGAGCCAGGACCGATCTGGTGCTCGCCGACCTCGCCGATGCGATCAAGCACGAGCAAGGGGTGGTGATCGGTGACGAGGTGGGCGCGTGGTGCCCGACCGCGTCGGCGTCGCCGTTCGAGGTTCGCATCACCGCCGTCCGCGGCAGCCCGCGCTTCAACGAGGCGACCGACGCCCACATTCTCGGGGTCGCCGTGGTGCTTCGCGATGTGCTCGCCGCAACCGCGGCCGCCCTCGACGACCCGCCGTACAACGTCGTCGTCCACACCGCCGACCAGGACGCCGCTTCGTATCACTGGTGGGTCGAGGTCACCCCGCGCACTTCCGTGGTGGCCGGTTTCGAGCTCGGGACCGGCGTGCTCGTGAACACCGTGGCGCCGGCGGACGCGGCCGAGCGGCTGCGCGCCATGTTGTGACCGTTCGCATCACGCAATGCCAGCGGTTCCGCGCAACTCCAGCCGATGTGTGGCGCGCCGTCGAAGACATCTCCACCCATCCGGAGTGGATGCGCGACGCCGTCGAGATCACGTATCTGACTGCTCACCACCACGGAGTCGGCGCCGAGTTCGCGTGCCTCACGCGCATCGGCCCGTTCCGTAACCACGATGTGCTGCGCGTCACGGAATGGGAACCGGGCACCGTGATGGGCATCGCGCACACCGGCGTGGTGACCGGCTCTGGACGCTTCACGCTCGCCTCACACGGCGACGGCACGCAGTTCTGTTGGGAAGAGGTGCTGCGCTTCCCGTGGTGGATGGGAGGACCCGTGGGTGAGCGACTCGCGAAGCCGCTGCTCGGCTACGTCTGGCGCAAGAACCTGCGCCGCCTCCGCGCGCTCGTCGAGCTGACCGCTTAGGTCGCGAGGAGCTCCTCGGCTGCCGCATACGGATCAATCGCGCGCTCGGCGACGCGAGCAACAAGGCTCTCGAACGCGGAACCCGCGCACACATCGTCGACCCGGCTGGCCAAGCGCTCGTGCACGATCGACCGGAGCTCGTGGCGCAGTCGAGCGATGCGACGCGCGGCGAGCCGTCCGTCGGTCTCGAGGAACGCTCGGTGAGCCTCGACTGCGTCGAACAGCTCGTCGATGCCGATACCGGCGGTCGCGACCACCTCCACGACGGGCGGATGCCACGGTCGCTCGCCACCAAGCTCGAGCATCTGCACCAAGTCGCGCACGGTCTCATGCACACCTGGGCGGTCGGCCTTGTTCACCACGAGCACATCCGCGATCTCGAGCAAGCCCGCCTTCGCGGCTTGTACGCCGTCTCCCCAGCCCGGATTGACCACGACCACCGTGGTGTCAGCCGCGCTCGCGATCTCGACCTCCACTTGTCCGACACCAACGGTCTCGACGATGAGCCAGGGCTTCCCGGCGGCGTCGAGCACGCGTAGCGCCTGCGGCGTCGCGAGCGCGAGCCCGCCAAGGTGACCACGGGTGGCCATCGATCGGATGAAGACGTCCTCGTCGGTGGCGTGATCCTGCATGCGAACCCGATCGCCCAGGATCGCGCCGCCGGTGAACGGACTGGTCGGGTCGATCGCCAACACGCCGACCGCAGCGCCGTCGCGTCGGATGCGCGCGATCAATCGGTCGGTGATGGTGGACTTCCCGGCACCGGGCGCACCGGTGACACCGACGACGTACGCGCTCCCGGTGTGCGGGTAGAGCCGGGCCACGGCGTCGGTCGCGGCTTCGCCACCCGACTCGACGAGCGAGATCAAACGAGCCACCGCTCCACGGTCACCGGCACGCGCACTGTCGACCAGCGCCGCAGGGTCGGGCTTCACGATGGCTCAGGACTCGGAGCTGGTGTCCACGTTGTCGGCCACGACCGCGTTGATCCCCGGCACGCGGTCTTTGATGATGCGCTCCACTCCGGCCTTGAGGGTCATCGTGGAGACCGGGCACGTGCCGCACGCGCCTACGAGCTCAACGTGCACGACACCGTCGTCGTCGATCGACTTGAAGACGATGTCACCACCGTCGGCCTGCAGCGCAGGCCGGATGGCTTCGATCGCTTCGAGGACGCCGGGTTCCATGCTGGCGGTCGTGGTCATGCATCAAGTATCGCAGGCCGCAGACCCTCTTTGGTCACTGCACCCGACGACGCCCGGTGTGGCCCAGTGACCAAAAGGTCAGTCCTCCACGTGCTCGACGTCGGCGCCGAGGGATCGCAGCTTGGCCGAGAGGTCGGCGTATCCCCGTTCGACGTGACGGGGATCGAGAACGACGGTCTCACCGTCGGCACCGAGTGCGGCCAGCACCAACGCGGCGCCCGCCCGCACGTCGTGGGCCCGAACCGGGGCGCCCGTGAGGCGCTTGACCCCTCGCACGACGGCGTGGCGTCCTTCCGTGCGGATGTCGGCACCCATGCGGTTGAGCTCGTCGACGAATGCGAAGCGGTTGTCGAAGATGTTCTCGGTGACGATGGCAGTGCCTTCAGCGCGTGTGAGCAACGCCACGGCAAGCGGCATGAAATCGGTCGAGAACCCGGGATACGGCAGCGTCTGGATGTCGACCGCACGCAACGGCTCGTCGGCTCGCGCGACCAATCCGTCGGGGGTCGACTCGATCGTCATACCCATCTCACCGAGCTTGCGCACGACCATCTCGACATGCTCCACGTTGATGCCCTCGACCGAGATCGAACCGCCGGCCGCGCCACACGCCATGAGCAGCGTTCCCGCCTCGATGCGGTCACCCACGATCGCGTGCTCGACTGCGTGGAGCTCGTCCACACCTTCCACCTCGATCGTGGAGCTGCCGGCACCGGCGATCCGCGCGCCCATCGCAGAGAGGAGCTCGCACAGGTCGATGATCTCAGGTTCGCGGGCGGCGTTCTCGATCACCGTCTGACCCTTCGCCAACACCGCGGTCGTGAGCACCGTCTCGGTCGCGCCCACACTCGGGAAATCGAGCACGATCCTCGCGCCGCACAACGCGTTGCATCGCGCCTCAACGAATCCGTGCAGCACTTCGAGCTCCGCACCCATTGCCTCGAGCGCGGTGAAGTGCATGTCGAGCTTGCGCGAGCCGATGTTGTCGCCGCCCGGCATGGCCACCCGTGCGTGTCCGAGTCGCGCGAGCAGCGGCCCGAGCACGTTGATCGACGCGCGCATCTGGCTCACGAGCTCGTAAGGCGCCTCGGGCTCCAGTTCGTCGCCCACCGTGATCTCGAGCGCTTCGTGACCCCGCCACTCCACCGACGCGCCGATTCCACGTAAGAGCTCGATCATGATCTCGAGGTCGACGACCGGGGTGATGTTGTGGAGCACCGTGGTGCCCTGCGCGAGGAGCGACGCGGCCATCTGCTTGAGCCCCGCGTTCTTCGTCATGCCGGCCACGCGCACGGCGCCCGACAGCCGAGTGCCGCCGCGCACGACGTAGTGCGCCATGATCAGCCGTCCCGCTCTCGGCCCTGTGGGCGCGTCCATTGGTCGCCGTCGCGGGCGACGACTCCGTGCTCTGGCGGTCGGCAAAGCCGCCGCCGTCGCGGCCGCTCGGGCCCCGGTGAGCTGCGCCGCAGGGTACCTACGGCGCGGTCGCTCACCTTCAGCTCCCCCGGTAGACGGGCGGGCGCTGCTCGATGAAGGCCGCCATGGCTTCCTTCACGTCGTCGGAGCGCAAGCACTCGGCTTGGCCCTCTGCCTCTACGAGGAGGCCGTCGCGCACCGACGCGCCCGACTCCGCGGCGGCGATCGCGCGCTTCACGCCGCGCACGGCGATCGGTGGTTGCGCTGCGATCGTCTCGGCCAACTCGAGCGCGACACCTTCGAGCTCCTCATCGGAGACCACCTGTTCGGCCAGACCGATTCGCTCCGCCTCGTCAGCGTCGATCTTCGCTCGCGTGAAGATCAGCTGCTTGGCGCGGCTGGCACCGACGAGGCGCGGGAGGCGCTGCGTGCCACCGAGGTCGGGAAGGATCCCATACTGCAGCTCGAGCAAGCCGACCTTCGTGCCACGGGCCAACACGCGGATGTCGCACGCGAGCGCGAGCTGGAGTCCGGCGCCGAGCGCGTACCCACGAACGGCCGCGATCGTGACGAACGGCGCTTCCTCCAGCCACGTGAACGACTCCTGTGCGAGCAGGATCCCGGCGACCATCGGGTCGGCGTGCGTGGCTGTGGGCGCGGCATCGGCGGCAAGATCCCCCGCGGCCCCGCCGTCGGAGAACACGCTCGTGTCGATGCCGCTCGAGAACGCTCGTCCTTCGCCGATCACGATCAAGGCGCGCAGCTCGCCGGGGTCCTGGAGCAGCCGCGACCCGAGGTCGCGCAGCTCACCCCACATGGCGATCGTGAACGAGTTGAGCTTCTCGGGCCGGTCGAGGACGAGCCGACCGACGTGCCCGTCGAGCTCGAATCGCAACGTGTCGTACGTGGGAAGGCCTGGCATCAGGCCCAGAGGCTACTGACCGGCAGGCTCGGAATCTCTAGGAGGCTGCCGACCGCGCTGCGGGTATCCCGCGGCGCAGCAAGCCGTTCGCCGAGGTAAAGAGGAGCGGCCCGGCGCGCCGAGAGCGGGAGTCAGGAGGGTGCGATGAGTTCGTGGGCAACGAGTCGCGCCACCTCGACGGCCTGCACGAACCCAGGAACCTCGAGCGCGCCGACCGGGACCACGTCGGCACCCTCTCGCACCGCTTCCGCGAGCCGCACGGTGGCGAGAAGCTCGTTGGGTGCGGCCGCGCTGCAAAGACGAGCCGCGAGGTTCACGGAGCTGCCCACGTAGTCGTCGCCCTCGAGGAGGATCACCGCGCCCGCGGCGAGCCCAGCCCGCAGCGGCAATGTCACTCCGTAGGTCTCCGCGCACCGAGACAGCGCGAGCACGGTCTCGACCAGCCGGTCGTCGTCGGTGCTCACGAGCATCACGCCATCGCCGAGCCACTTGTCGACGCGCACCGCGTGCTCCGAAGCCGTCTCTCGCACCGCAGCACGGAAGCATGTGAGGACCTCGACGGCCTCCTCGTCACCGTGCTCGTCAGTGAAGCGCGTGAAGCCGCAGAGGTCGATGAAGGCAAAAGCCCGGTCCACTCGCACGGGTCCAGTCTCGCGGGTGACCGACCGGGATCACGAACAATTGGGGGCTCTTCGCGAGATGTTCACGTGACCAGCGCATTCACCCAGCCAACCGCAGCCTCAGCCGCCTGGCTGAGCACTTCCGCCCCGGTGAGACCGCTGGCCTTCAGCGGACGAAAGCCGTGATCGGCGCTCTCGAGCCACTCGAAGGCGACCGGGCTCGAAATCAACGCTCCAGATTCCTCGAGGGCCGCCCGCGGCGCGAGCGCGTCGCGCGTGCCGCTCACGAAGAGCACCGGACACGCCAGTCGGCCGAAGTGGTCGTCGCGCCGGCGCTCCGGCTTGCCCGCGGGATGGAGTGGATACCCGAGCATCAGCAAGCCGAGCGCTGGGAGCGGATCGCTCTCGTCGGCCGCGGCGAGCGAACAGAAGCGTCCGCCCATCGACCGACCGCCGAGCACGAGGCGGTCCGTCGGGAGCCCGACCCGTCGGCTCAGCTCAGCCGCGGCCTCCCGCGTCGCGGCGAGCAGGACGGGCGGCCGGTCGGGCGCCTTGCGTCCGATGGAGCGATACGGGAACTCGAAGCGCAGCGACGGGATCCCCGACGCAGCCAGCGCTTCGGCCACCGCGACCAAGGGCGGGGCGTCCATCCCCGCGCCGGCGCCGTGCGCGAGCAGCACCCCCCGATCCACGCCCGTCGCCGGCCCGAGAAACTCGTACGCCGTGACCCGCGGCTCGCTCATGCTGCCCGCTCTCGGCCCTGCGGGCCGGGCCGCTCGGGCCCCGCTCGCTGCGCCGCCGGATACCGACGGCGCGGACGCTCGCTCATGTTCACGCCTCGAGCACCCAGCGCCGCAGAAATGCGTCGGTGCGGTCGAGCGCGTCGGCGATGGTGTCGGGTCGGCGGAAGCCGTGGCCCTCGCCCTCGTACACGTGATGCTCGACGGTGCCGCCCGCGTTGCGGATCGCGTCGACGACGAGCCGGGCTTGGTCGGGTGGGACGACGTTGTCGGCGTCGCCTTGGAGCACCAGCACCGGCACGCGAATCTCCGATGCATGCGTCACCGGTGATCGGTCGCGATAGCGACCGGCGAATTCACCCGGCTCGCCGACGATGCGATCGAGATACCGCGACTCAAACCGGTGCGTGCTCGCTGCGAGCGCTTGCAGATCGGTCACTCCGTAGAGGCTCACACCGGCGTGCACGAGCTTGCCGTGGTGCGCGCAGAGCAGCAGCACAGTCAGACCGCCCGCGCTGCCGCCGATCGCGGCCACCCGCGCGGGGTCACACCAGCCGTTGACCCGAGCAGCGCGGATGCCCGCCGCGGTATCGGCCACGTCGACGGTCCCCCAGCCGTTGGTCATCGCCTGCGTGTAGGCCCGCCCATGGCCCGTGGACCCCCGGTGGTCGGGGGCCAGCACGGCCCAGCCGCGGCTCACGAAGAACTGGTGACGCGCGTTCCAGGCCACCGTCGCTTGCCCGGTCGGCCCTCCGTGGATATCGACGAGCATCGGCGGGAGCTCGGTGGTCTCCGCGGGGCGGTAGAGCAGCCCGTGCACGGTCGCGCCGTCATCCGACCCCCAGGTGACGGCTTCAGGCTCCACAAGACCGGCGGCCTCGAAACCCGCGCCGGCACCACGGGCAAGCTCGCGGCGCCCGTCGCCATCCGGTGTGAGCACCGTGATCGTTGGCGGCGTGCGCGCGCCCGATCGGACACACACGACTCCCACGGCGCCCCAGTCGAGCGCGTGGTGCCATCCTTTCGATCGCTCGTGCGTCGAACCGTTGCGCCCGACGACAACAAGTCGACCGAAGCCGTCTTCGTTGCGGTTGAGCGCGAACGCGCTCGCGTCGGGCGCCCACGCAAACGAACGCTGGCCCGGACCCCACGCGGGCTCCGCGTGCTCGCGCGGCTCCGCGAGCACCGACGCCGCGTCGGATCCGTCGGGACGGGCCGTCCAGATGTTCCACCACCCCGAGACATCGGACACATACGCGAGCGCGGACCCGTCGGGCGCGAAGCGGGGCTGACCGACCGAGACCTCATCGCCACCGGCGACGACGATTCGGTCGGTGCCGTCCGGTCTCGCGACCACGATGCGCGACGCG
>JANOHN010000202.1:0-7025 GCA_031406505.1 Acidimicrobiia bacterium
CAAGCAGCTGCTGCCCGACGAGGTGCTCGGCGGCACGTTCACGATCACGAACCCCGGGCCGTTCGGCACGTTCCTGACGCTTCCGATCATCAACCAACCGCAGGTTGCGATCCTGTCCACCGACGCGGTCGAGAAGCGCGCCGGCGTCGTCGCGACACCGGATGGCGAAGACGTGATCGCGGTGCGGCACCTCGGCATGCTCTCGTTGGCGTGGGATCACCGAGCGTTCGACGGCGCGTACGCCGCGGCCTTCCTCCGCGGTCTGAAGGAGCGCCTCGAGACGCGTGACTGGAATGCCGAGCTGGATTAGGCAGGTAGTTAGGCTGAAGTCACGATGAATGCCGAACTGCGGGTGCGTTGGCTCGGACGCGTGGCGTACTCCGACGCTGATTCCCTCCAACGCGGGCTGCACGAGCATTCGCACGACGACTACCTCCTCTTACTCGAGCACCCGCACGTGTACACGCTCGGTACTACGGCGAACCTCGAGCACGTCCTCACGCCGCCGGCGACGGTGGGGGCGGAGCTGGTGCGAGCCGACCGGGGTGGTGATGTCACGTATCACGGCCCCGGCCAGCTCGTCGGCTACCCGATCATCACGCTGCCGGAGTCGCGCAATGGCATGCGCGACGTCGTTGCGTACGTGCGGATGCTCGAAGCCGCGCTGATCGCCGCGCTCGCCGACTTCGACGTGCACGCCGAGGCTCGCGACCGGCTCACCGGTGTGTGGGTCGGCGACGAGAAGATTGCGGCGATCGGTGTCAAGGTCGCCCGCGGGCGCACTCGTCACGGCTTCGCGCTCAACGTTGACCCCGAGCTGTCGATGTTCAGTCACATCGTCCCGTGCGGCATCCGCGACAAGGGCGTCACGTCGTTGCGTCGGCTGCTCGGCAACGACGCGCCCGAGATGCCGGCCGTCGTCGATGCCGTCGTCACGCACCTCGCCGAGGTGTTCGAGTACCGCGACATCGAGCGTCAGGACACCACGCTTTCTCGGCACGGTGACGATCGCTCAGCGAGCGTTCACGTGCCGAGAACGCCGGACTCGTCGCCGGTCCGGCTGTTGGGCCGGCTGGCTGACGCGGGGGTGGACGTGCCGGACGCGGATCCGGCGTTCCGGCGTCCGGAGTGGATGCGCGTGCGTGCCGACCTCGGTGCGGGCTACCGCCAGACGAAGCGGCTCATGCGCTCGCTCGACCTGCACACCGTGTGTGAGGAAGCAGGGTGTCCGAACATCTACGAATGCTGGGCCGATCGCACGGCAACCTTCATGATCCTCGGCGAGCGCTGCACGCGAGCGTGCGGCTTCTGTCTCGTCGACACTCGCAAGCCGCTCCCGCTCGACGCGGCCGAGCCGACCCGCGTCGCGGACGCGGTTGCGACGTTGGGGCTCGCGCACGCAGTCGTCACGAGCGTCGCTCGAGACGATCTCGCCGACGGTGGCGCTGGCGGATTTGCCGCCACGATCCGCGCCATCCGAGCTCGTACGCCGGTGACCACCATCGAGGTGTTGATCCCCGACTGCAAGGGCGACGCCACGGCGCTCGACCGGATCTTCGCGGCCCGTCCCGACGTGCTGAACCACAACCTCGAGACGGTCGTTCGGCTCCAGCGGGCCGCGCGCCCGTCGGCCGGGTACGCACGGTCGCTCGCACTGTTGGCGCGCGCGAAGCGTGCCGGGCTCGTGACGAAGTCCGGGCTGATCCTCGGCATGGGCGAGACCGACGCCGAGGTGCGTGGCGCGCTGACCGATCTGCGCGCCGTAGGCGTCGACATCGTCACCGTGGGCCAGTACCTGCGCCCAACGGATCAACATCTTCCGGTCGTTCACTGGTGGCACCCCGACGAGTTCGCGGCGCTCGGCCAGTATGCGGAGTCGCTTGGCTTCGCGCACGTGGAAGCCGGCCCGCTCGTGCGGTCCAGCTATCACGCGAAGCGTGCGGCCGACGCGACGACACCAGCGCACACCGCCGCCAGCGCGTAGCCCATGGCGTACAGCGATCGCATGGCGCGAGCGCGCGGCCGCATGGAGGAGCTCGGCGTCGACGCGCTGCTCCTCTCCGTCGGTCCGGATCTGCCGTACCTCACCGGCTACGAGGCGATGCCACTCGAACGGCTCACGATGCTCGTGGCGCGGCGCGACGGCGCCGCGGTCCTCGTTGTCCCTCGGCTGGAAGCGCCGCGCGTCACCGAGCTCCCCGACGTGTTCACGGTCGAGACGTGGGACGAGACCGACGACCCCGTCGCGCGTGTGGCTACACACACCCGAGGTGCCGCCACGATCGCCATCGGGGACCACACGTGGGCGAGGTTCGTGCTCGCGCTCCAAGGAGAGCTTCCCGACACGCGGTTCACGCCCGCGGCGCGGATCACGAGTCCGCTCCGCGCCATCAAGGACGCTACCGAGGTCACTGCACTCGAATCCGCCGCACACGCGGTTGACGCAGTCGCGCTCGCGATGCGCGGCCGCCCCTTTGCCGGCCGCACTGAGCACGACGTTCATCGGGAGCTCGTCGAGCGAATGCTCGACGCGGGACACGAACGAGTGAACTTTGCGATCGTCGCCAGTGGCCCGAACGCGGCGAGCCCTCACCACGACCCAGGTGACCGCGTGATCGGCGAGGGCGATGTGGTGCTCTGCGACTTCGGCGGGACGATGCGCGGCTATTGCTCCGACATCACACGGATGTTCGCGGTAGGCGAGCCGACGAGTGAGGTGCGCGACGCGTACGTCGCGCTGGTGGAGGCGCAGGAGACCGCGGTCCGTGCGGCCGTTGTTGGTACGCCCTGCGAGGAAGTCGACGCCGCGGCCCGGCGTGTACTTACCGACGCCGGCCTTGGTGACGCATTTGTGCATCGCACCGGTCACGGCATCGGCATGGAGGCGCACGAGGATCCTTACGTGGTGTCGGGCAACCACACGGCTCTGGCACCCGGCCACGCGTTCAGCGTCGAGCCGGGCGTGTACCTCGCCGGACGCTTCGGCCTGCGCCTGGAGGACATCGTCGTCGCGACTGCCGAAGGCCCGATGCGTCTCAATACCGCCGCGCGAGATCTCGCGATCGTCGGCTGACCGGCCCGGTGGCGCGACTCGAGCTCGGCACCGTCTTGCTCCAATGGTCGACCGGTGGACTGCTGGCTGGCTGGGTCACGACGCGCCGTCGCATCGTCGGTACCGGCTACGGATGGCTGGTGCGCGGGGTGTTCCTCGTGCTTGCGCTCGGCGGTGTCGCGGCGGGGCTCGCCGGCGACCGAGATGGGGGCGGCGCGACCGTGCGTGACGGAGCCGGGCTCGTGATGGCCGGACTCCTGGCAGGAGCCCTTGCCGTATCGATTGTGCGCCGCAAGGTGGCAGTCGACGACCGCGACCACGGATTCCCGCCAGTGCTCGATGTGCTCGCGCCGATTGCCGGGGTCGTCGCGCTGCTCGGCGCAGCCGACGCTGCCGGTGGTCCGTACGCGCTAGGTGCGGCGCGTCTCGTAGTCGGTGCCATCTTCCTCGGTGTGGTGACCGACGCGATGTTGCTCGGTCACTGGTATCTCGTGCAGCCCGGACTCGCGCGTGGACCGATCATCGAGCTCGTGCGACTCGTGTTGATCATCTGGCCACTCGAAGTCGCGGTCTGGCTCATCCCGACGGGGATGTCGGATGTCATCAACGGACGCATCGACGACGGGTACGACGGGTTGCTCGGATGGACTTGGGTGGTCAGCGCGCTGACGACGCTCGGGCTCGCATTTGTTGCACGGCGCGCATTGCGCGAGCCCTACTACTCGGCAGTGATGGCGACGACCGGGCTCTTGTACCTCGCAATCTTGACGGCGTTCGGCACCGATGTGCTGGCCCGAGCGTTGCTCGCGCCCTGAGGCTCCATAGGCGTTCGCAACCTCGGCCACTAAGGTTTCCCCTCGTGCGCTCACACGACGGGGTTTCGACGTGAGCAGAGTGTGTGTTGTCGGTGCGGGCTACGTCGGATTGCCGACGGCTGCGTGCCTCGCGCACCTGGGCCACGACGTCATCTGTGCCGACCTCGACGAGGCCAAGATCACCAAGCTCCAGCAGGGTCACGTCGAAGTGCTCGAAGGCGGCCTGCCCGAGCTGGTGTCCGCCGGCCTCGCGAGTGGCCGGCTCGAGTTCGTGGTGGGCGCGTCTGAGGCTGTGACCGCGGCGGAGTTTGTCGTGCTCTGTGTCGCGACGCCCGAAGGGCCGAACGGCGGTGCGGACCTCTCGGCTGTCGAAGCCGTGACGCGGGAGATTGCGCCGCTCCTGCGTGCAGACGCGGTCGTGGTGACGAAGTCGACGATGCCGGTCGGCTCGGCGGCCGGCGTGGCGCGGATATTGCAGGCCTCGGGCGCGCCATCCACCGTCGCCGTGGCGTCGAATCCGGAGTTCCTCCGCGAGGGAACCGCGGTGCAGGAGTTCCTCGGTCCTCATCGCATCGTGATCGGCGCGGATGACGAGACCGTCGCGGGCCGGGTGGCCACGCTGTACGAAGGTGTCAATGCGCCCGTGGTCACCACGAGCCTGTCATCGGCCGAAATGATCAAGTACGCCGCGAACGCATTCCTCGCCACGAAGATCTCCTTCGTGAACGAGCTCGCCAACGCGTGCGAGGCGCTGGGAGCCGACATCGAGGAGGTCATTCGCGGGCTCGAGCTCGATGCTCGGATCGGCTTCGGCGGGCTCGCTCCCGGCCCCGGCTGGGGCGGGTCGTGCTTCCCGAAGGACACCGCGGCACTCCTGCACGCAACCAGCGCCGCCGGGTACGCCTTCGAGCTGCTCCGCACCACCGTCGCGGTGAACACGCGTCAGCGAACTCGAGTCGTCGACAAGATCCGTGACGCGTGCGGGGGTTCGCTCGACTCCGTCAAGGTGGCGCTCTGGGGTCTGACCTTCAAGGCCAATACCGACGACACGCGCTTCTCTCCAGCGGTCGACATCGCGAGGCTCTTGGTACAAGAAGGTGCGGTCGTTCGCGCCTTCGATCCCGCGGCGGGCGGGGCGGCGCAGCAGGAGCTTGGCGACCTCGTGGAGATCGCAGCGGACGCTATCGACGCCGCGCGCGAAGCCGATGTGCTTGTGGTCGTGACCGAATGGGACGAGTTCCGCAACGTCGACCTTGCGCGCGTTGCGTCCGTGATGGCAACGCCGCGGGTCATTGACGCGCGCAACGTCATTGATCTGAAGAGCGCTCGCGAGGCCGGCTTCGAGTATCACGGGATCGGGCGCCTGTGACTCCAGCGGACACCGAGGCGAAGGCAACCGAAGCCGACCCTCCCAAGCGTCTCCGGCGTGGCGTGGACGCGGTGTCGCGCACCTCGACCGCGCTCTGGAAGAAGGCTCCGCGCTTTCCGCGGTTCTTCAACCGGTTCCCCCGAGCGCGAGCGATGCTTGTGCTCGCGTTTGCCGTCCTCCTGCTGAACGGGCTGACCATTCGATCACAGACCTCGGTCTCGGCGGTGGACGAACGCGAGCACATCGACCACCTCATCACGGCTTCGAATGGTGGCATCCCCCAGGGTGGACGGATCCTGTCGCAAGAGACGCTCCGCGAGCTCTGCCAGCGGGGCTCGGAGTACATCAAGTGGCCGAAGTGCTCACCGGGTCAGTTGGATCCGGCGAAGTTCTCGGTCGCCGGCATCAACGTTGCCGGGGACGAGCCCTTCTACTACTTGGTGAACGGGCCGATCGCGTCCGCGTTGACCGATGTCGTGCCCGGGTCGGACAGCATCGTGACGTGGGGCCGAATGCTCAACTCGCTGTGGCTCTTGCTCGGGTTCTATCTCGTACTGCGCGCCGCCGACCGCCTCGCGATCTCGCGTGTCCGAACCGTGCTCGCGCTGCTGCTCGTCGCCGCACTCCCGGTCCAGCTGTACGCATCGACGACGGTCACGCCCGATGCCACGACCTTCGTGGCTGGCGCGGCCGTGCTTGCCGCGGCCCTGGCCTGGGAACGGACCGGCCGGCGGGCGTGGCTCATCGCGACGCTCGTGATCGCAGCGGCCTCGGTGGTGACCAAGTCGACGAACGGTCTCGCCGTGCTGCTGGTGTTCGTCTACTTCGCGCTGCGTGCCCTCGAGGGCGTGCGCTCGTCCAGAGTCGCCGCGGCATCCAAGACGGACACCGCGGCGACGGGCGATCCGCCACGCGATGCACCGCGGCCGTGGCGTCAGTACGTCGTATTCGGCCTCGCGGTGCTCGTCGGCATGACGGCGGGCACCCTGGCGTGGAAGGAGGCAGAGAGACACCGCACCACGCCGACGCCGCAGGACTTCAACGCGGAGGTGCTTGCAAGCTTCAAGCGCCTCGATCCCCTGCGCGCAGAGCCGGTCGAGATCTTCCACCTCTCAGGCGCGATGCTCTTCGGGCCCGCGACCGTGTTCTCGATGTTTCCGCCGATACGCGAGCCCGCGCCGCCCGTCAGCCGCGGGGTGGGTCCGCGTGCACCGTGGTACATCGACTTCGTCTCGGCTGCGTCACTGCTCATCGTCGGCGCGCTGATGTTCAGCCTGCTGAACTTCTCGTTCACGGACCGCGGCGTTTTGCTCGCGCTCGCCACCACGATCACGTTGCTGATCGCACCTACGCTGATGGTGGCCTACCGGTGGTACGTCGACAGCACCTTCGACCCGGTCGTCGAGCGATTCGGATTGAGCGCATTACCTGCGATCGCGCTCGTGCTGGCCGCGATCACCAAAGCGCGGCTCGCCCAGATCGTTCTGGCTGTCGTCTCCATCGGTCTGTACGTGACGGCGCTCTACACCGCGTTCTGACGCGATCGACCGTGGGTCAGACGGGTGTCGTGCACGTCCGGAGTTGTTCCACGACGTACTCGACGTCGTCGGATGTCATCAGCGGGTCGATCGGCAAGGACAGGATCTCGAGTCCGGCGGCCTCGGAGACTGGGCACGCGCGCGCATACCCGGCTAAGTAGGGCTGGCGGCTCAGAGGAACGGGATAGTGGATGCCCGTCGCAACGCCGACCGCGCCCAGCCGCTGCTGGAGCTGGTCGCGCCGGCCCGCC
>JANOHN010000203.1:0-4151 GCA_031406505.1 Acidimicrobiia bacterium
ACCGCCTCGGCTGAGCACTCCGCACTCCGGGCGCTACGCGCCGAGGGTCGGGACGACGCGCGGGTCGGTGCGCTCGCATGCGCACGGGTCGGTGACGATCTCGGCCTTGATGCCGGTGGCGAGACGATCAATCGTCGCGGCACGGGCGTTGCGGGCAGTGATCAGCACCTCGCCGTCAACCGTCTCGACCGCCCACTCATCGTCGTCGATGTGTGCGCCCGCGAGCGTGTCACACTCGACCGCGACGGCCGGTCCGACGTGGAGCCACCACCGCGGCGCCAGTCCTGCGTCGCGCAATCGCTCGTAAGCGCCGGGGCGCGCCGCGAGCACGTGCGTCCCGGCGAACACGTCGGCGTACGAATGCCCGAGGTCGTCGAGGCCGTCGAGCACATCGGTGTTGATGCCGAGCACGACGTCGTAGTGCATGGCACGAAGGAACATCGCGGTGCGGAACGCGTCGAAGCGACTGGCGTCGGCCAGCGAGAACTGCGCCTTGCTCACGAACAACCCGATCTGCACCGGCCAGTACTGCGCCGCTTCGGAAAGCATTGACAGCACCAGGGCGCGCGACTGGTCGTGGAGACCGAGCGACTTCAACCCCTTGATCGCGCTCCCGATGTCGCGCCCGTGGTCGTCCGGCGACACGGGGTACGGAAGCAGCGCATCGCCGACGCGGTAGGAGCCCACGCCCCAGAGCGGAGTGGGCGCCGCGGCGGGTGCGTCGGCCGTCATCGCTTCGCCACCCGCGGGATCTTGTGCGGTGGGCCCAACCGCAGCAGGTCGCCGTTCGGGACGAGCTCGATCTCGGGGACGACGCCGGTCGCCCCGCTCACTGCCTCAGCGAGTCGGTCGGACAGCTCGGCTTCCTTGGTGGTCGAGCCGTCGTGCCCGACGCGTAACCGCAGGGTGTCCATCTTCGATGCGGTGCGGATGATCTGAAAGAGGCCCATCGCGGTCTCGTCGAACCGCTCCACTGCCTCCCACACGTCCATCGGCAGCACCGACCGACCGTCGATGATCACCTCGTCGCCCTTGCGCCCCGCGGTCTTGATGCGCCCGTGCGTGCGACCACACCTGCATCGCTCGCGCGTGATCTCGGCGAGGTCGTCAGAGCGGAAGCGCACGAGCGGCATCGTGCGGTTGTCGAGCGCAGTGACCACGAGCTCGCCGCGTTCGCCGTCGCGCATGGTGTCGGTGCCATCGGGATCTAGATGCTCCACGAGCACGCCGTCCTCCCAGAAGTGACACCCGTCGTGCTCGCGACACTCGGTGGCTGCACTGGCGTCGCCAACGGCCGTGTGCTCGAAGCCCGCCACGCCCCACTCGTCGAGAAGCTTGCGGGAGCGGGTGCCGAGCGGCTCGCCACCGTGGACGACGCCGTGGTAGCTCGACATCACCTCGCGTGGATCCACCTTCATGTCGTCGCACACGCGCGCGAGCTCACTGATGAGCACGTTGCTGAAGTTGTAGAGGTTCGTCGGGCGCAACTCGAGCGACAGCTCGACGAAGCGCGGGAGCTCGACCGGCGCATGGTCCAGGAACACTGGCACTGCACCGAGGCTCTGCACCATCGCGAAGAACGCGCCCCGAAATGTGAAGAGGATGCACGTGAAGTAGTCGCCCGGGCGCGTGCCGATCTCGTAGAACTCGCGCACGAGCGCCGGCGTCGTACCCTCACGCCCCCCACCCCACACCTCGGGCACGAGCGTGGGATCGCCGGTCGTCCCCGACGTCGAGGTGATGGCGGTGAGCTCCGACTCCTCGAAGCACAGCAAGCCGCCGTACGGATCGCCGCGTTCGTCGCGGAACACGCGGATGGCGTCCTTGCTCACGAATGGGGCGCGCTCACGGAAGTCGTCGAGTGACTTCACATCGCGGGGGTGCACCCCGGCTTCGTCCCAGGTCGCCCGGGTCAGCGCCGACCGCTCGTAGGCGTACGGCAGGAGGTCGAGGAGCTTGGCCTCTTGGATCGCCTCGATGTCGGCCCGCGCCATCGTCTCGATCTCAGGATGCAGATAGCGGTCGCCGTCGATGCCGCGCACCGCCCCGGTCACGGGCGCCGAGGTTAATCCGCGGGCCCGAGACAGGCGCCGTAACCTGCAGCCCAGGAGGGCAAACCGAATGGCGCTGTTCACGATCTCGGCCGACTCGCATGTCACCGAGCCTGGCGATTGCTACATCGACCACATCGATCCGAAGTTCCGCGACCGCGCGCCCGTCGCCGCCACCGACGACACGATGGGGGCGGTCATCGACATCGACAACGGCCGCAGCCGGATCCCCTACGGGATGATCGCCGCGGCCGGCCGACCCGCCGAGAAGATCGACCCGTTTACGTTCGTGGGTTGGGACGAGCTGCACGCGGGCGGCTGGGATCCCGCGGCGCGACTCGTGGAGCAAGACCGCGACGGTGTGACCACCGAAGTGCTCTACCCGTCGGTCGGCATGCTGCTGTGTAACCACCCCGACGTCGATTACAAGAAGGCCTGCTTCGACGCTTACAACCTGTGGATCACCAAGTTCCAGAGCCACGCGCCCGATCGGCTCGTCGGTCTCGGACAGACCGTGTTGCGGAGCGTCGAGGAGGGCGTCGACGATCTCCAACGCATCGCGGCGCTCGGGCTGCGCGGTGCGATGCTCCCCGGGTACGCCGGTTGCCACGCCGATGGCGACTACGACGACCGGCGCTGGGATCCACTCTGGCGTGCCGCCATCGAGCTGGACATGCCGCTGTCATTCCACATCCTGACGACCGGCACGGACGACATGACCGGTGGGCGGTTCCGCGGGCCGAGGATGAACAGCTTCCTCGGGATCATCCGCGGCTGCCAGGACATCATCGGCACGCTGATCTTCGGCGGCGTCTTCGAGCGCCACCCCGACCTGCGCATCGTGTGCGTCGAAGCCGACGCGGGCTGGGTACCGCACTGGATGTACCGGGCTGACCATGCCTTCGACCGCCACCGCAATTGGCTGAGCGCAGACGCCGACCTCACGCGCCCGCCGAGTGAGTACTTCCGCGAGAACGTGTACGTGACGTTCCAAGACGACCTCGTTGCGTTTCGGATGACCGATCTGATGAACCACGAGCGGCTGATGTGGGCGAACGACCATCCGCACAGCGACTCCACGTGGCCGTCGTCGCAAGCCGTGATTGCCGAGCACACCGCCGGTCTCTCTGGGTCGGTGCGCGACGACATCCTGTGGCGAAACTGCGCCCGCCTCTACAACCTCGATGCCCAGCCTCAGGCGTAGTCCTCCGGAACCTGTGGGGATGCTGAGAGCGCGGTGGTGATTGCTTCAGGGTGTCTTCAGGTAGGCATTGCAGAGTCAGGGTGCCCCCGAATGAAAGGAACCACTGCAATGGCAACTCCGGCACCCAAGAAGGCTCGTCGCCTCGGCGCATTCGCCGCAGCGATGTTGATGAGCACCGCGCTCGTCGGCGCACTCGCGCCGGCCGCGTTTGCTCAGGACAGCGAAACCCCGGCGGCCGACGGCAACCGGCGTCAGCTGACCGATGAGCAGAAGGCCTGCCTCGAAGAGCAGGGCGTGCAGAAGCCCGCGGCCGGTGCCGACGGTGAGCGCGTCAAGCCCACCGACGAGCAGAAGGCGGCGTTCAAGGCGGCAGCCGAGGCCTGCAACATCGACCTTCCGCTCCGTCGGCACCGTGGCCCGGCGCTGACGGACGAGCAGAAGGCTTGCCTCCAAGAGCAGGGCATCGAGAAGCCCGCGGCCGGTGCCGACGGTGAGCGCGTCAAGCCCACCGACGAGCAGAAGGCGGCGTTCAAGGCGGCAGCCGAGGCCTGCAACATCGAGCTGCCGGCGCGTGGTCCGCACGGACGTCCCGAGCTGACCGACGAGCAGAAGGCCTGCCTCCAAGAGCAGGGCATCGAGAAGCCCGCGGCCGGTGCCGACGGTGAGCGCGTCAAGCCCACCGACGAGCAGCGTGCAGCGTTCCGGGCGGCTGCGGAGACTTGTGGAATCGATCTGCCGGATGCCCCCCCGTCCGACAGCGACGCTTCCTAGGGAATCCCCGCCCCGCGTCGTGGGGGGGGGGGGGGGGGGGGGGGGGGGGCGCCGGCGGGGGCCCGCGCGGGGCGCCGGACGGCGGGCCCGCGACGGGGGGGGGGGGGTGGAGGGGGGGGGGGGGG
>JANOHN010000254.1:0-16944 GCA_031406505.1 Acidimicrobiia bacterium
GGACTACCTCGAACGTCGACCGAAGCTCCGACCCGAGCCGTTGCTCGACCTTGGCATCTGGTGGTTGCACGCCAACGTTCCGCAAGGCGATCGACAGGTCAGCTTCCTCCAGGGTGACACCGGCCCCGGTCAGTTCATGTACGCGGATGGACACATCACGGCGCTGATCGATTGGGAGCTCGCACACGTAGGCGACCCGATGCTCGACCTCGCCGTCGGACGCATGCGCAACATGCTCTATCCGACCTGTCCCTTGGCCGAGCCGCTCAGGCACTACGAGGAGGTGTCGGGGCGCCCGATCGACCGATCCGCCCTCCGGTACTACACGGTGATGTCGATGGTCCTCACGCCGCTGGGCACCTCGTTGGCGATCCAGAAGCTGTCCGCGCGGATCAGCGACATGATGCCCCGGTTCGGATGGGACGTGACGCTCCGGCGAGGGATGTGCGACGCACTGGCCGAGGAGCTCGGTATCGAGATCGAGCCGCCCGATCTCCCGGCGGACTCGCGAAGCGAGCAGCCGACGCTGACCGACTACTTGGTCCAGCACCTGGAGCTCAATTGCGCGCCGATCGCACACGACGCCGTGGAGCAGCTGCCGTTGGACGCTGCCGTCGCCATCGCCCGCACCGTGCAACTGGAGTCGCGGATCGGTGCGCAACTCCTCGCGGACGATCTCGATGACATGGGCACCGTGCTCGGCCGTCACCCGCGCGACCGCGGCGAGGGTCTCGCCCGACTCAGCGAGCTCGTCGAAGCGGGGCCTCACGACCGTCTCGACGAGCTGGTGTGGCTCTTCTCGCGCATCGAGCGCCGCCGCGAGCACCTCTGGGCGCCACTGATGATCGCCCAGGCGTCGGCGCCGTTCGAGCCGCTCGCGCCACCGCAACACGTATGACCTCGATCGACTCGCAGGTTCCTGATCCTGGCGACTTCGGCGGGCGCTGCCTGGTCGGTGAGTGCAACTTCGATGCGGCACTGCTGTTGCCGTCGAGCACCTACCTCGGGCTGCCGAAGGCGGGGTCGTATGTCTACGGCACCTGGCGCGACGCCGACGGCAACCTCCTCCGAGCGCTTCGCGGTGTGGGGTCGGACACGTCGACGATCCGATACCTCTTCACGTCTGAGCGTGGGGGCCAGCTGACGCGACACGACGGCGCCGATCGCGACCTTTGGGCCGGTCCAGTCGCGATCGAGCAAGCCGGCGACGCGGTGTCGTTCACGAGTGTGGGTGCCGACGCGAGCCACGGCTTCGAGTTCCGGCACGCACCCGACGGATGCTCGTGGACCGACGGTGAGTTCCTCGCCGTGTCTGGGTCGTCGCTCGGTCCCGGCGTGCAGTGGTTCAACACTTGGAAGTCGGGCTCCTGCTACGCGGTGACTGGGAAGTACCGCACTCGCGGCACGTTCCTCGGGCGTCCGGTCGAAGGTTTCGTGGGCCACGAGATCCACTACTTCCCGAGCGACACCACATGGCGGACGAGCCCCTACGGCCAGGGCCGCGAGATCTGCTGGCAGCAGGTCGCGAACGAATACGAGGACGGCTCGACGGTGCAGGCGACGTTCGCGTACGGCGCCGATGGATGGGGATTCGCGATGCTCCACGACGAGCACGGAACGTTCCACTGCACGACCGACGTGCAAGTCGAGGCCACCGTGCGACCGAGTGGCTACCCGGAGACCATCAAGTACCGCTTTCTCGAGCAGGCGTGGACCTGGCGGATCGACGCGCAAGGCGAGCGGCCCAAGCTGGGCCCGGGTGCGATGTTGGGTGCCGACGGCACCTGCCGACGCGACGGAGACCGTCGCGCCGTTCGGTACAGCATGGGCAACAGCGACTGGTGGACGGACGGCCGAGCTGACGGGATCGTGCGCGCCGTAGACGGAACGCACAAGAGAGGGGACAGCGATGGCAATCGACCGAGAGCTGACTGACGAGGAGGCGGCGCTCGTCCGGTCACGGACCCGTTCGTCGTGGGCGTCGCCCGACGATCCCTATCGGGCCCTCGACCTGGACCAGCTTGTCGCGGCCTACACGCCCGACGCGATCTCCATCCCGTCGGGGCACGCGGCGCTCCGTGGCCACGACGAGATCCGCGCTTGGTACGCCCGCCGGACTGGCGACTACGAGATGAACGTGGTGAGCGAGGCCGACTCGGCCGACATCGTCGGCGACCTCGCGGTGATGTCCGGGATCTTCCGCGTGACTCGGCGACCGGAAGATGGGGTGGCCGGTCTCGACCACGCCGGACGTTGGCTGTCGGTGCTGCGCCGCGTGAACGGGCAGTGGAAGATGTGGCGCGACATGGATACGCCGTCACCGGACGCGGATGTCCTGTACCACCGGCTCGCCCGCGGCCTCTGATTCGCGGAACTCCCGGATCAGAGGGGGAGGTCGCCGGTTGCCGCGCGCGTCGTGCCGTGGTCGCGGTATGCGCTGATCGTTCGCTCGGCGATCCGCATCTGATGCACTTCGTCGGCACCGTCGGCGAATCGCGCCCATCGAGCGTGTTGGTACATGTCGGCGAGTGGTGTGTCCTTGGAGTAGCCGAGCGCCCCGTGCACCTGGATCGAACGATCGATGATTCGACCGAGCGCGTTGGCGACGAAGTGCTTCGCCATCGACACTTCGGTCTTGAAGTCGAGCTTGTTGTCGATCCGGTAGGCAGCATGCAGCACCATGAGCTTCGCCTGGTAGAGCTCCATCGCTGAATCGGCGATCATCCACTGGATGCCCTGCTTCTCAGCCAGGAGCGAACCGTGGGCGTACCGGTTGAGCGACCGGTCGACCATCATGTCGAGCGCGGTCTCTGCTTGGGCCAGCCATCGCATGCAATGCGCGAGCCGGGCTGGCCCGAGTCGGTACTGACCGAGGAGGTGGCCTTGGCCGCGACCTCCGAGCATGTTCGCGGCCGGGACTCGCAGGTCCGTGATGCGGATCTCGGAATGGCCCGTCGATCCGTGCATCGTCTCGATCTCCCGTACCCGGGTCCACCCCTCGGTCGGGATGTCGACGATGAACGCGGTGTTCGCGGCCTGCCGGACCTCGGGGTCATCTTCGGTGCGCGCAATCACGATCGCGAACTGGGCCCGACGCGCGTTTGAGATGAACCACTTGTGTCCGTTGAGGATCCACTCGTCACCATCGGGTTGCGCCGACGTGCGCAGGAGCGTTGGATCGGAACCGGCGACCTCGGGCTCCGTCATCGCGAAGCAGCTCATCCGGGTGCCTTCACACAACGGTCGGAGGTAGCGCTCTTTCTGGTCATCGGTGCCCCAATGGAGCAACGTGTGCATGTTGCCCTCATCGGGCGCTTGGCAGTTCATGACGAACGGCCCCCACGTCGTCCTCGCGGCTTCGGACTGCACGATCGCCAGCGCTACGTGGCCGAGCCCCATGCCACCCCATTCGACCGGCATGTGGGGGAGCCACATCCCGGAGGTCTTCGCGGTGTCGCGGAGCTCGAGGAGGATGCGGCGACGCTCGACCTTCTCGAGGTCGGGCGCGTGCAGACGCGCCTCTTGTGGCCGTACGACCGAGTCGACGAACGTGCGTACACGAGCGCGAAGCTCCTCGTGCTCGGGCGACAGGGTGAAGTCGATGCTCACGTTGCGCGGCCGTTCTTCTTGGGCGAATGGTTCGCAGAGATCGTAGTTGGCCCGATTCGGCTGGCTCCGGGCTCGCCGCGGCGTCGCAAAGCCTTCCTTGTTCCACCGTCAACGTCGCGCGAGTTGTCGACGGGGTTACGCTCGGCGTCCGCTTGTGGCATGGAGGACCGTGGCGACGGCCAATCGAGTGGCGAGCAAGCGGTCGAGCGGCTCGCCGGTGACGCGCCGCCGACGGGGTGAGCCGCGTCGGTTGTTGCTGGAGGCGGCCCAGGAGCTCTTCGCGCTCCAGGGGTTCAGCAACACGAGCACACGGGAGATCGCGGACTGCGCGGGCGTTTCGGAGCCGCTGCTGTTCCGCTGGTTCGGCTCGAAGGTCGGCCTCTTTCGTGAAGCCGTGGTGGTGCCCTTCATCGAGTTCGTCGAGGGCTTCAACGCCCGGTGGCAATCCGGGTTCTCACCCGAGCTCGACGACGAGGCGATCACGCGCCAGTTCCTGGGCGATCTCTTTGATCTGTTCCGGAACAACCGCGCGCTCGTCGTCATGCTCTGGGCGGGCGACACCCAGAACGGCAGCGAGCTAGCGGAGAGCGGAGTGTTCGACGAGATCAACAAGGAGATGCGCGTGCTCGCGAACATGCGCGCCGCGGAAGCCACGCGGCGAAGAGGCAAGCGAACCCCCCGCGACGAGCTGGCGACGCGCACGACCATTGCCATGGTGGCAGGGATGGCGATCTTCGGCGAAGCCTTCTATGGCAAGCGGCGTCCGTCTCGCCGGGCGATCGTCGACGGGCTCACGCAAGCGACGCTGCACGGGCACCTCCACCGGCGCCACTGAGCGCAGGTGGGGTCACCGCTCGGCAGCATGGGTTAGCGCCGGCGATTCAGCTGCCCATGGAGGGTCGCCTGCGTGAGCTCTTCCACGATGTCCTTCCGAGCGGGAGGACGCTTTGCGTGGAACGGCGTGTCGAACACCGCCATCCCGGCGATCATGGCGATGGTGGTGCGCGTCGCCACGTCGTGGTGGCGAAACGGTTGTCCTCGGCGGCGGCTGGTCTCCGTGGCGCTGATCTTCACGAGCACCTGCAGCGCTTTTTCGATCTCCGTGAACACCCCACTCTCGGCGAGATCGTCGCTCTGCGTCTGCGCGGCCCACAACATCACGACGAGCGCCCGATTCTTCCGGAACAGGTCGTAGAGATCAGCAATGAGCTGACGGGCGATCATCTCGTCGTCGCGTTCGTCCGGAAATCCTGCGTGCCACTTGGCCTTGAAGCTCTCGACGAACTCGATGAACGGCACGGCGACTGATTCCCGAAAGAGACCGGCCTTCGACCCGAAGTACCGGAAGAGGAGCGTCTCCGAGACGCCCGCGTGTTCCGCGATCTCACGCGTGCTCGTCGCGCTGTATCCCTGGCGAGCGAAGAGGTCGCATGCCGCCTCCACGAGGAGGCGACGCGGTGTTCCACGGCGACGACGGGTGACCTTGGTTGTGCCGGCGGCGATGGCCCGCTTACCAGCCGTCATGGACCGTCCCGATCGTCATGGAGGGAAGTATCCGCCTCCGTGCAGCCCGATCGTCATGTTGTTGAAGAGGCCGGGCGGCGCGGCACACACCATAGGAAGGGCGTTGAGCAAGATCGTTGCGACGGTCAGCGAGACCGCGCGCCCTGCATCAAGTCGGGTGGCGAGGTCGATCTCGGCATTGACGGTCGGATCACCCTCGATGTGCAGGATCCATCGGCTTGCGCCGGTCGGCCACTCGGGTGCGACCGTGTCGGTCACGCGCCAGACCCATTCGAAGATGATCCGTGGTTGGCCGTGGACGAAGCCGTCGAACTTGAACTTGATCGCGGCTGCGGTTCCGGCCTCGATCGTGCCCGCCGCGACGGCGAGTGGCTCTTCGACGAGCGCGACCTCGCGCTGATAGCGGACGTCCTCCAGCTCGACGCCCAGAGCCTCGGCCAGCACGCCCATCGTGAGATAGAAGGGCGATGCCTGGAAGTTGCCAATGAGTCGCTTGTCCATCGGAGACGCACTCCCGGGCGCGCCGAAGCCCATGTACTCCAACATGTGGATCGACGGGTACCGGCTCATGTCGATGACCTCGGTCACCGTCAACCGGTCGATCCGGCGGCACACCTGCGAGAGGGTCAGCGGCCAGACGTCCATGGTGAACCCCGGGTTGATCCCCGCGTGGAAGAACGTGGCCGCACCTTCGGCGCACGCATCGGCCATGCGCTCGTAGGCGCCCGAGTTCCCGGGCAGCTCGACACCGGGTCGAAGGAACGCGTGGTACTCCACCGCGCTCGACACCACGTTCTTCCCCGAGGCGAGGAGCTTGCAGATGTCGTCGAGCGCGCGCTCGTAGTCCTCGAGCGTGGATCCGAGAGGGTTGTAACAGACGCAGTCGGCATCCAACGCCAAGATCGCGTCGGTTGAATCGGTGGCGGCAACTCCCATCGGCGCGACCCCGAGAAGATCGCCCGCGTCCATGCCGACCTTGTCGGGGTTGTAGACCCGGACGCCGACGAGCTCGAAGTCGGGCCGTTCGACGATCGTACGGAGCGCGTGCTTGCCGACGTTGCCGGTGCCCCACTGGATGACTCGATATGGCGTCATCGGCTGCCTTCTCGCGTTTGAGAAGTATGTACTTCATTGACGAGGACGGGGGCAAGAGCGCCCCGGTCGAGCGCGATCGTCGGGCCGTGGCCTGAAGGTTGGTAGTGAGCACTACCTAAACCATTGCGCCCGCGCGGGCCGACCCATTAGTCTCCAAAGCCCGGAGGTGGAGTGAGCAAGTGAGCGCGATCTCAGCACCAAGCCCGCTCGATCCCGACCCGGAGCGCCGCGCCGAGGCAATGCGAACGCTGCGAGCGCAAGGTGGCGTCGTGCCGTTGCCGGGCGTGGACGGTGTCGTCGCAGCGGTGCGGTACGACGCGGTGAGCACCGGTCTCAGCAGCGTGGAGGCATTCGGTGGCAGCGCCGGGCAGGACGGTCTGCCCGAAGAGGACGTGTTCATCGCCGCCATCAACGAGCCGCGGCACGGCAAGATCCGCCGCATCATCAACTCGGTCGTGGCCTTCCACAAGAGCCAGCAGATCGAGCCCTACCTCCAACAGCTCACGGAGCGGCTCCTCGACGGGTTGCTCGCGGAAGCGAAGACCGCGGGACCCGAGGGGGTCGATGTGGTCGAACATCTCGCGAAGCCGATCCCGCCGGCCGCGATGGCGCGCTTGATGGGGTTCCCGGAAGTGGACTCGCTGCAGTTCTCGGAGTGGGCCAAAGACGGTGGGCGGCGATTCCAAGACGCGGCCGCGCAGGGAGTGAGCATCACGCTGGCTGAGGTCAATCCCGAGCTTCGCGACTACGTCGACGCTCGGATCGAGGATCGCCTCGCCATACCGCAGGCGGACTGGCCGCAGGACGCGCTCACCCGCTTCCTGATCACTGACGTCGACGGCGAGCGACTCGAGCCGCGTGCCATCCGCACCCAGATCATGTTCATGATCGGGGCGGGGACCGAGACCACACGGAACACCATGGGGAGCCTGTTCTGGCGTCTTGCCCAAGACCCAGACGCATATGCGGCCGTGCGGTCAAATCCGTCGCTCGTCGACGTAGCCGTCGAAGAGGCCCTGCGCGTCGACTCGCCGGCACAGTTCCTGGTGCGCACGTGCCAGCGACCCACCGAGATCGATGGCTCGGCCCTCGAGGCGGGTCAGCGCGTGTTCATGTGCATCGGCTCTGGAAACCGCGACGAGAAGATGTTCTCCGATGCCGACGAGTTTCGACTCGACCGTGAGACGCCCGAGCACCTCGCGTTCGGATCGGGACCGCACATCTGTCCGGGTTCCGCGCTCGCTCGACTCGAGCTGCGAATCGCGCTGCGAGCGTTCAGCGAGCGCGTGGTCTCCTTTCACCTGGCCGACGGGTACGACTACGCCTACCTACCCACAGCGATGCTCCACGGTCCGCGGCACCTGCCGATCGTGATCGACGCTTGACCCTGCTCGACGGCAGATCCGTCGTCATCACGGGAGCGGGCTCAGGCGTCGGGCGGGCCTCCGCGCGGTTGTTCGCTCGCGAAGGCGCGCAAGTGGTGTGCGCCGATCTGCGGCCCCAGTGGTGTGACGAGACCGTGCGTCTCATCACGGAGGAGGGGGGCACCGCGCTCGCGGTGGAGTGCAACGTCGTCGAAGCCGACGACGTCGCTCGCGCGGTGGCAACGGCGGTCAGCTCCTTCGGTCGCCTCGACGTGATGTTCAACAACGCCGGGATCGCATCTCCTCGGCGTGGGATCTTGCTGGAGGAGCACACCAGCGAGGATTTCGATCGGCTGGTCGCCGTGAATGCCCGCGGCGTGTTCTACGGCTGCCGCGAGTCCGTCGTGCAGTTCAAGCGACAAGGCGGCGGTGGCGTGATCGTGAACACCGCTTCCATCGCGGGCTTGGTGGGGTTGGGGAGCGCGGTGTATGGCGCCACCAAGGCCATGATCATCGGGTTGACGCGATCAATCGCGGTCGAGGTAGCGACCCATCGGATCCGCGTCAACTGCATCTGCCCCGGGGGGATGACCACGAACTTCAGTCTCCCGGAGAGTGAGTTTGGCCGCGAACGGACACCCGAGGAGCTCGAGACGGCGCGAACGATGCACCCACTCGGGCAGAACATCACGCCGGACGACTGTGCGTCCGCCGCGCTCTACCTCGCATCCGATCAGGCAGGGAACGTCACCGGCGTCGCACTCCCGGTAGATGGTGGGTACGTGGCGCGGTGACCTAGGCCTCGGTGGCCTCAGGCCAACCCGATGAACACGTTCTTCGCAGTCAGGAACTCCGCGAGGCCGGCCTTCCCGCCTTCGCGGCCGAAGCCGCTGCCTTTGATCCCGCCGAACGGTTGGGCGACCCCGCCCCGATTCCCGGCGCCCTGGAACCCGTTCACCGAGACCGAGCCGGCTTCCAAGCGCCGAGCCATCGTGTGCGCGCGGTCGAGCGACGCGGTGTGCAAGAAGGCGTTGAGTCCGTAGTCGGTCCCGTTCGCGAGCGCGACAGCCTCGTCGTCTTCGTCGAAGCGGAACACCGACAGCACCGGGCCGAAGACCTCCTCCTGGGCGATCTCGGAGGACGGGTCGACATCCGCGAAGATCGTGGGCTCGAGGAAGAAGCCCGGTGCGAGATCCTTGGCCCGGCCACCTCCGGTGCGCAGCTCGCCCGCCTTCGCCGCGACGGCGCGTCCGATCATCCCCAGGATCCGATCGCAGTGCCCCTTCGACACGATCGGGCCGACCACGGTGGTCGGCTGGAGCGGGTCGTCGACCGTCATCGACGCGGCTGCCTCGAGCACGAGGTCGAGCACCTGGTCGTGCACCGAGGAGTGGATGAGCAAGCGGGTCGGGAGCGCGCACCCTTGTCCGGACATGTAGAGCGCACCGGTCGCGGCGGACCGGGCCGCGCGCTCGAGATCGGCGTCGGCGAAGACGATGTTGGCGGACTTGCCTCCGAGCTCGAGCGCGACCGGCTTGGGTGCAGCCGCCGCGGCCGCTTGGATCTTTCGCGCCGCACCGATTCCGCCAGTGAAGCTCACCTTCCGCACCGCCTTGCTGCGCACCAGGTGCTCACCAGCGACGCCGTCGCCGTACACGACGTTGATCACTCCTGGCGGAAACCCAACCTCCAGGGCGCATTCGGCGAACCGAACGGTGGTGAAAGGAGCGAGCTCGCTGGGCTTGATGACCGTGGTGTTGCCGGCCGCGAGCGCAGCGCCGACTTTGCGACCGAGCGCCGAGAGCCCGCCGTTCCACGTCATGATCAACGCGACGACGCCGTACGGCTCGGGGATCACGTAGTCGAGCCCGCCGATCGGGTTGACCGGAATGAGCTGGCCCTCGATCGTCTCCGCCAGGCTGGCGTTGTAGTCGAGGAAGTCGGTGCCCCGTTCGCAGAACGACCCCGCGATGCCGATCGGGATCCCCGTCTCGAGGGTGAGCAGCGTCGCCAGCTCCTCGCGCGACTGGCGGATCCGTGCTGCCAGCGCGGCGAGCAGCTCTCGCCGGCGCATCGGCGTGGTGTCGCGCCATTCGGGCGCCGCGGCCGCCGCGGCGTCGACGGCGGCGTCGACGTCGTCGGTGCTCGCGACCGGGAACTCTGCTTGTACCTCGCCCGTCGCCGGGTTGACGTGCTCGAGGGAGCCGGCCCCGCCGCGGGCGCCCCACGCGTCACCGATGAGGAAGCGAACGTCAGGCAGCACCGCGGCGGCTTGCTTGGAGTGGCGCTCGACATCGACAGCCATGGGTTCTCCTGATCGGATCAGCTCGCGCGACCTTACCGGCGCTCCCTTCAGTAGGGTAGGCAGTAAGTAGTAGACACTGCCTTATCGCATCGTTGGAAACGTCCGTCGAGCCCCGCGAGCGCGCCGTCGTTCTCCGGGCCCGCGTCGGGGAGCAGCCATGAGCGCGGACCACTGGGAGATCAGCAACCTCATCGCGCGCTATGCCGAGCTGCTGAACCTCGGGCAGGTCGACGAGGTGGCCGAGCTCTTCCGGCACGGACGCATCACGTCTGAGGGCCGCGACGTCGTGCACGAAGGCAGCGTCGCCGTCGCCGCTTTCTACCGAGAGTCGGTGCACTTCCCTGAGAAGCTGCCCGACACCCTCTTGTTCACGACCAATCTGCAGATCCACGTCGACGGCGACACCGCTTCGGGGAAGGCGTACTTCCTCGCGATGCACCAGACGGAACACGGCCTGGCGCCCGTCGTCGCCGGCCGGTACCACGACGAGTTCCGCCGCATCGACGGCCAGTGGTGCTTTCACCACCGGCACATGATCCCCGACCTCATGGGCGACCTGTCGTCCCACGTGCGCGTGCCGCTGGACGAGGGGTGAAGAGGGAGCCATCGTGCAACACGAACGGACGGCTTGACATGCCTGGCCCATTGGATGGCATTCGGGTGTTCGATGTCACGATGTACATGGCCGGGCCGTGGGCTTCCCAGATCCTCGGTTCGCTGGGCGCGGAGGTGTTGCACGTCGAGCGACCCGACGCCGACTGGAGCACGCTCAATGCCGGCGCGCCGCCCATGATCAACGGCACCGCGAGTGGCTACATCGCTTGGAACATGAACAAGCGGGGTCTCGCGATCGATCTCAAAGATCCCGACGACCTCCAATTCGCCTACGACCTCATCGAGACGTGCGATGTGTTCATGAGCAACATGCGACCGCTCGAGCGAATGGGCCTGGGATACGAGAAGCTCAAGGCGATCAACCCGCGGCTCGTCTACTGCCATGCCACTGGGTTCGGCCGCAGCGGGCCGCGGGGCAACGATCGCGCCACCGATGCCGTCATGCAGACGTTCGCCGGCGTGTGGTCGACGCAAGGGTCGCGAGGTGGACAGGGGGAGTTCTACCGCCACGCCACGCAGGTCGACGCGACGACCGGGAACCTCCTCGCCCAAGCCGCGCTCTTGGGACTCCACGCGCGCAAGCGAACCGGCGAAGGGCAGTTCATCGAGGTGACCATGGTCGACGCCGCCGCGACCATGCAGCTGCCGCGGCTGGCGGAGCACTCCGCGGGCGTGACGCATCAGCCGCAGGGCAGCTCCGCCTTCGCGACGGCACCTGATCGTGCGTTCCAATGCGAAGACACGCGCTGGATCGGAGTGTCGGTCAGCTCCGAAGCCGAATGGCGCAGGCTGTGCGACGCGCTCGAGCATCCCGAGCTCATGTCGGACACGCGCTTCTCCATCAACGCCGCCCGGATTGAGCATCGCGAAGCGCTCGAAGAGCTGCTCGCGGGCTTCTTCACAACCAAACCCCGGGCCTACTGGGAGCTGACCTTGTCGCGCGCGGAGGTTCCGTGGGGTGCGCCGATGCTGTGGGAGCACTTGCGCGACCACGCCCAGGTCCTCGACAACGACTACCTGGTCCAGGTTGCGACCGATGCGTGGGGCACGGTGTGGACCGGCGGTCCACCCTGGCGGTTCTCCACGACCCCAGCTCGGATGTTCGGACCACCGATTCCGGGCATCGATACGGAGAGCTTGAGAGCGGATCTGGATCGAGCCAACGCGAGGGAGCGATGATCGCCGGGCCGCTCGCGGGGGTGCAGGTCGTCGAGCTCGCTGAGGGCGTAGCTGGACCACTGCTGGCTCGGCTCCTCGGCGACGCCAACGCGGACGTGATCAAGGTGGAGTCGCTCGATGGCGATCGCGCGCGTGGGTGGGCTCCACAGGTCGAGGGCGTGGGCGCGGCGTTCGGAACGCTCAATCGGAACAAGCGGTCGATCGCGGTGGATTCGTCGACCGCGTCGGTGATCTCGGAGCTCGCGGAGCTGGCGGACGTGCTGATCGTCGACCGCGGTCTCGCCGAGCAGATGTCCGTGGATCTCCCGCAGATCATGGACAAGAACCGCGATCTGGTGGTCTGCGTGATCTCCGGATGGGGTTGCGACGGACCGTGGGCGGACCGTGCGGGCGGAGAGCTTCCATCCCAGCTCGCGTCGGAGGCCACCTCCTCACTCGGACGGCCCGGCGAAGAGCCCGTGCGGCTGGGCACTGAACACGCGGGCGTCGCGTGCGCCCTCTACGCGTTTCAGGCGGTGACCGCAGCGCTCCTCGTCGCCGACGACGGCGGCGGTCAGCGGATCGACGTGTCGCTGTTCGGGTCGCTGATGCACATGCGTTCGGCGCTGTGGGTCGCGTTGTCGAACCCCGACGAGTGGTGGGGGTTTCACCTCGACAGCTACACGAAACCGCCCGAGCACTTCTACACGTGCAAGGACCGTCGAGTCCTGTTTCAGGCGCAGGCGGTCCGCGACCGAGTTGCCTTGGTGAAAGACCTCAAGATGGACTTCGTCTTGGATGATCCTCGCTGGCCGATGTTCCGCGAAGACACCGGCGCGCTCGGCCGATATGGGGCACTCGTGCACGAGCTGTGGGACCGCGGCCTGTCGCAGTGGACGTACGAGGAGGCAGCCGCGATCTTCAGTCGTCACGGAGGGTCGATGGTTGCCTGTTTCACGTACGACGAGTTCGTTGCCGACCCCCAGGTGCAACATCTCGGGCTCGTCGTCGACGTGATGAACAGCACCGGGGGAGCGTCGCGAGACGTCAGGCCGCCGTGGCAGCTGAGCGCAACACCGGCATCGATCCGGATGGCTGCTCCGCAACTGGATCAGCACGGCTCCGAGATTCGCGAGGAGATCGTCGCACCACGACGCGGGATCTCCCAGGACACATGACCCGTCGCGACCGGATCAGCACCATTTCGCTTCAGGAGGACTGACTGTGACGACCGATCAGGGCCAGCCGCCGGTGGACTGGATCCCGAAGCATCTGCCGGACGAGGTCCAGCACGAGATCCTCGCCCTGACGAACGAGTCGGACCGAATCCCGATCGTTGGATGCTCGGAACCGCTGATCCGGCATTGGTGCGAAGCGATCGAGGATGGGAATCCCCTCTATCTCGATGACGAGTACGCGAAGTCCCAGGGGTTTCGCGGTGTCGTGGCTCCCCCTGCGATGAACATGACATTCGCGATCCCGTATCGCTGGCCCCGGCCCGAAGCTGGAAGCGCCATGAACCTGCACTTTCAGCTGAAGCGACTCATGAACCTTCCGGTTGGCGTGGTGGTCGAGAACGAGACTGAATACGTTCAGTTCGTCGAGGTCGGAGACCAGCTCTTCTTTTCGAGCCATCTGATCTCGATGACTGGCCCGAAGACGACGAGGCTCGGCGACGGCTACTTCTGGGTCTCTGAGTCGATCACCCGCAACCAGCGCGATGAGATCACGTCGAAGAGTCGAACGACGATGTTCGCGTACAACCCCGGACTCCGAGAAGGGCAGGGCGAGGACGACGCCACTACGCCCGACGGTCTCAGTCCGGCCACGGAGGACGCGCTCCGTGCTGAAGAGTGCTCCCACCCATCGGCGAACCAGCGCGTGTATTGGGACGAGGTCGAGGCGGGCGATGTCTTGCCGACCTTCGTGATGCCGATCACGGTCACGCGCTGCGTCTATCTGGCCTCCGCAACCCGCGACTTCTCTCCGCACCACAGCAATCGTGACTACGCGCAACAGCAGGTCGGCGCACGCGACATGTTTCTCAACACGCCGTTCAACTTCGGCATGTTGTCCAGGTTCGCAACCGACTGGGCCGGGCCGTTGAGCCGTGTGCGGAAGCTCAAGCTCGCGATGCGTGAGAACATCTGCGCCGGCGACGACATGATCATCGATGGTCGGGTCGTGCGGAAGTACGCGCACGAGGGGGACCACCTCGTCGACATCGACATCCAGGTGTCCACACAAGACGGTCCTGCGTACGAAGCTGCTGCCACGTTGATGTTGCCGCGCCTCCCGAGTGCGGCCGACGCACCGGCTTCATGATCGATCGCCTTCGGGATCGCTGTGCAATCGTAGGAATCGGCAACACCGCGTATTCGCGCGGCACAGAGAAGTCCACTGCCGAGCTTCACTTGGAGGCAACGCTTCGCGCGCTCGCCGACGCCGGATTGCGCGCCCAGGACATCGACGGAATCATGCCGAACGACGTCGCGGGGGTCTGTGCCGAAGAGCTGATGGTGAACCTCGGTCTTACCGACCTCGCCTTCAGCACGGTCGTTCGCAGCGGGGGTGCGAGCTTCGTCGCATCGATCCTGGACGCGTGTCTCGCGATCGACGCCGGCGTAGCGAGTTGCGTCCTCGTCGTTGCCGGGCGACGGGGATACTCACAGCAGCGCATCTCTCGGAATGCTCCGGGGGCTTCGCGCACTCCGGCGCTCGCGATGCCGGCAGCGCTGGCCTCGTACGCTGAGTTCGAACGGCCATTTGGCAGCGTCGGGCCCGCGCAGATGTACGCGCCTGCCGCGCAACGACACATGTACGAGTACGGCACCACGAGCGAGCACTTCGGGCACGTTGCGGTCGCGTGCCGCAAGCACGCGAACCTGAATCCGCAGGCGCTCATGCACGATCGTCCGATGTCGTTGGACGACCATCAGTCGTCTCGCGTGATCACCACTCCGTTTCGTCTCCTGGACTGCTCGCTGGAGTCGGATGGTGCGGGCGCCATCCTGATCACGAGTGCTGAGCGTGGGCGGGATCTGGCCAAGAGTGCTGTCGTGATCGGCGGTGTGGGCGAAGGGCACGGAAACCCACCAACGTCGATCACCCAGAAGCAGGACATGGCATTCCTCGAGGGGGTTCACACCGCAGCGCAACGTGCGTTCAGCATGGCTGGGCTCACGCCCGCGGACATCGACTGCGCACAGTTGCACGACCCGTTCACTTGGCTGGTGGTCGGCGCGCTGGAGGCGATCGGCTTCTGCCAGGTCGGTGAGGGTGGTCCCTTCGTCGAAGGGGGCCGAATTGAGATCGGCGGTGAGCTTCCCGTGAACACGCATGGTGGGTTGTTGTCGGAGGCGCATGTCTCCGGTGCGAACCACGTGATCGAAGCGGTTCGGCAGCTGCGCGGAGAAGTCGAACCCGAGCGGCAGGTGCCGGACTGCAACACGGTCTTGGTGAACAACGAAGGGGACATGCATGAAGGATCCGTCGTCATCCTCCGCCGAGACGTTTGAGCGGAGCCCACTTCCCTCGCCGTCGCCGCTGACGTCGGGGTTCTGGGATGCTGCACGGAACCACGTCCTCGTCGTCCAGAGGTGTCAGGACTGCGGTCGATTTCGGCACTACCCGCAGTACCTGTGCCCCGACTGCTTGAGCTCAGCGTGGGCGTGGACACCAGTGACCGGGAACGGTCGCATCCACAGCTTCACCGTGACGCACCAGCCGTTCAGCCCGAGCTGGGCGTCGCGCGTTCCCTACGCGGTCGCGACGGTGGAGCTGGATGAGGGCGTTCGCATGGTGAGCGATCTTCCGGACGAGGACCTGGCCGACGTTGAGATCGGTCGGAGCGTCGAGGTGTTCTTCGAGGATCTGGCTGAGATCACCCTGCCGCGGTTTCGATTGACTCGATGAGACCGCGGGCCGACCTACTCGGGTGCCACAGCTCGGTGCAGGATGTCGCGCCCCTCGTCGTTGCCATCGAGCAGCCGGGTAGTGCGGCGGGTGGCTTGCCACCCGTCGGCGGTCCGTTCGAGCTCCCAGCGGTTGGCCGAAGTGCGAAAAACCTCGAAGGCGCCGTCGACGAAACGGAACACGTTTGAGTAGCCGGTCGCCACGGCCCGGTCGCCGTCGACGTGCACAAGGGGCATCGCCAACACGTGGGCCCCGCCATTCTGGATGAGTTGTTGGTGGCCGTCGCCGCGCACCATGGCCGCAATGTCGGAGGCGCCGTTCATTACTCGAGTACCCAGGTCGTAGATACCCGACTCGGTCCACAGGTCGCTCGCAACGGTGTCGGTACCGCTGTCAACCGCGGGGCCGTACGTCGCGACCAGGCGGTAGATGGCCACGGTGTCTTCGAGCTGGCGGACGCGTTCCTCGAGCGCGCGTACCGTGTCTTCGAGATTGCTCATCGTTCGCTCCTTGTGGGATGACGGTTACGGGCGCCGCGTGGTCGTTCTGCGGCCACGGCGCCGTGTCCAGGAGTTGGTGACGTGCTCCGGATCGAACGCCTCAGCCGCGTAGTCGACGACGTCCAAGAGAACCTTCGGGTCGAGGCTCTCGTTGCTGATCCACTCCCGGAAGGTCGCGGAGGTACCGGCAACGAGGACCGTGGCATACAGACGACACCCCAGTGTGTCCTTGCCCTGGGTCTCCTCGTCGATGGCAGCAGCGAGGGTGTCCTCATACACACGTCCAATGCGCAGGAACTCCGCATGCAGCGCAGGATGCGACATGATGTCGGACATCCTTCGCCGACTCTCGGTCCCGTTGATCGCCATCTGCTGAACCATCTCGGCCACGAACTCGCGCCAACAAGTCGCCGCATCCATCTCACTCGTGCGTACGGTCACCTCGAACCGACCGAGCGCATCGTGCTCAGGTGCGAGGGCCAGCGCTTCCTTCGTGTTGAAGTAGCGCAGGATGGTCCGGACCGACATGACGCACTGCTCGGCGATCTGCTCAAGCGTCACTGCGTCGAAGCCGTGTTCCCGAAACAGCCGGTTCGACACCTGGACGATCAGCTGCCTCGCGGCGGTCTTCTTCCGCTCGCGCAGGCCGACCTTCGGCGCGTCGTCCACGCCGGCGAGTGTAACCGGCGACCGTACGCAATTGTCACCAGTTGACAACCTCTTGTCACCGGCATAACTTCCTCGCCGCGGTCGAGGAGGGGTGATTGATGGGGGATCTGCTGGCAGGCCGGGTGGCGATCGTCACCGGCGCGGGTCGCAGCATCGGCGCGAGCGTCGCCCGCTTGTTCGCCTCGGAAGG
>JANOHN010000097.1:0-16291 GCA_031406505.1 Acidimicrobiia bacterium
AGGACTGGTCGTCGTCGCGTTGCCAGCGCTCGCGCCACCGCTTGCCTGCGCCGCCGAACGCGCCCTTGAGCGCGCCGCCGCGCGACGCCGTGAGGCTCTCGAGCCCGGCCCGACCCATCTTGCGCACGTGGTGCTCGATCACCAGCAGGCAGAACAGCATGATGAGAAAGCCGACCACCGCGAGCGGGAGCACGCTCGTGAACGTGATCACGAGCAGCGCAAGCCCGGCGACGAGCCCCAGGACGGCCCACTTGATCATCCCGGCCGAGTGCCGGTACAGGGTCGTGTCGGACACCTGCTGCACCAGCTTCGGATCCGTGACCGAGAGGTTGGCCTCGATCTCCCGAAGGATGCGCTGTTCGTCGTCGGATAGCGGCATGCGTCTGCTCGTTCGGCCAGGGAGTGCAGGATCGTCCGATCCAGCAGAGCATTCTCGCGCAGGGATCGAGCCCGCTCAACGCGAGCCGGGGCACCAGTGCGGGGGCGCCGCTCAGCGTCGATTCGGCCATCGGGCCACCCTCTTTACGAGTGGCGATCGGTGCGATCCGGCATGAGACGAGCGGGGAGCACCGCGTCGCTCCCGTAGCGCGCCCGGACCTGGTCGACACTGCGTTCCAAGTCGGCCCGTTGGCGGCGCGCGGCCTCGGAGCCGGTCGGACTCTCCTCGTCGGCGAGCGCGAGTGCCTCCTGCACCGAGCTCGCATGATCGAGCTGTTGGATCGAGAGTCCCAGGAGTCGCACACCCTCCTCCAGATCGACCGCCGCGAGCAGCGCGCCGCCGACGCGCGCCAAGTCGGTGGCGAGGTCGGTGGGTTCAGCCACCGTGCGCGAGCGCGTGATCGTTCGGAAGTCGGAGTAGCGCACCTTGAGCTGCACCGTGCGCCCAACGAGCGAGGCGCCCCGCAACCGAGTCGCAACCTTGTCGGCGAAGCGCAGCACCTCGCGTTCAAGCACCGCCCGGTCGGTCACGTCCTTCGGGAAGGTCTCCTCGTGGCCGATCGACTTCACTTGTCGTTCGGGTTCCACGCTGCGGTCGTCGCGGTTCCACGCCAGCGCGTGCAGGTGGTGCCCGTGCGCCACGCCGACTGCCCCAGTGATCGTGTCTTCAGGGAGGGCGGCCAGCTCGCCGATCGTGCGAACGCCGAATCGGGCGAGCCGCCGACGCGTCGCCGGCCCGACACCCCACAACCGCTCGACCGGGAGAGGGTGCAGGAACGCGAGCTCGTCGCCGGGCGCCACGACGAGGAGGCCATCAGGCTTCGAGAAGTCGCTGGCGATCTTGGCCAGGAACTTCGTGGTGGCGACACCCACGGACGCGGTCAGCTCGGTGTCGGCCCGCACCTGTGCCCGGATTGACGCGGCAATCTCCGGACCCGAGCCGTGGAGTCGGCGCGCACCGGCCACGTCGAGGAATGCTTCGTCGAGCGACAGTGGCTCCACCAGCGGCGTGAATGAGCCGAGGATTGCCATCACCGCGGCGCTCGCCTCCTGGTACAGATCGAAGCGAGGTGCGAGGAACACACCGCTCGGGCACGCGCGGCGGGCCCGACCCATCGGCATGGCCGAGTAGACGCCGAACTCGCGAGCCTCGTAGCTCGACGCGGCAACCACCCCTCGAGGTCCGAGCCCACCAACGATCACGGGGCGACCGGCGATCGAGGGATCCTCACGTTGCTCGACCGCCGCATAGAACGCGTCGAGGTCGACGTGCAGAATCGTCGGCACTTCCGGCACCGCGCCGGTCATACCGAGGCCCTCAATGAGGCGCGCGATGGACGGAGATCGCCTCGTGACTCGTGCCGTGCACCGCGTAGCGGTACCCGCGCGCCGCGGTCGGGCCCCAGCGCTCCGAGAGCCACTCCCCCAGCGGCTCGTGCACCCAGCGCGCACCGGGCGCGAGTCGGGTCAGGCACTCGTGGACGGGGAGGAACTGCGCCTCCACCACAATCCCGTCGGGATCTTCCACACGCAGCTCACCCTCGTACTCGACGGCTCGGTGCACCTCGGCCCGCAACGTCCAGCCCAGATCGACGGCCTCGCACACGACCTCGTAGACGGGGCCTTCCCACCGGGTCACGCGCAGCCCGGTCTCCTCTTCAACTTCGCGCGTCAGGCCCGCGAGGAGCGACACATCGTCGGCATCGATGACGCCCCCGGGTGTGCTCCAGTCGGAGCGCCCACCGCGGCGGACATTGCGCACCAGCAGCAGTCCGTCGGGCGCCTCGACGAGCGCGCCGGCGACGAGCCATTCCCGCATAGGTGAGAAGCCTAAAACCTTTGTCGCGCTCGCTCGGCGCCGGGATACCCGGCGCCGCCCAAGGGACGCTCGACTGCTCCGGCGAGCTCCCTCGCTTCGCTCGGTCGCCGCTCAACCGACGTGTAGCCATACGATCGGGCCCATGGAGGAGCCGATCGGGCGCGAGGCGCCACCGACCATGCCGTCGCGTGTGGCGTTCCTGCTCGCGTTCGCGAGCGTCGTCGTCGCCGGATCCTTCGGCGGGGTGATCGGCTACGGCGTCACCGACGTGCAGTGCACGCGGTCGTGCTCAGGCTCGCGAGCGCTCGGGTCGGTGATCGGCGCGCTCATCGCCGCGGTGGGCGTCGGGATCGTCGCCGTCCTGGTCTTGCGCGCGATGTCGGAGTGGCGTCGAGGGAAGTCAGGCGGACCGGTGCGGCGGCCTACCCCAGGAAGTTGACGCGCCGAAAGCCTTCGGCGTAGGGCACACCCGCGGCGAGACCCGCTTCCTCCGCACTCGTGCGCAGGAACTCCCGGAACAGCTCACCGGTCTCGATCAGCTGACTCGCATGACAGAAGAGCGCGTCGATCTTCCGCTCCAGCGTGTCGGTGATGTCCACCCAGCAGTTGGGCTCGAGCGTGCCCGTGAGGTACACCGCGCTCACGTGATGGACGCCGAGACCCTCGGCTCGGTGCTCCGGGAAGTAATGAGGGTTGCTGGCCGCGGGCGCGACTGCATCGAGCGTGGCCCACCCGGTCACCCGATGATCGCGGTGATTGAAGTACGCGTCACCGAAGAACACCGCCGTCGGGTCCGGGCACACGACCACCTCGGGCTGGAGATCACGCACGCACTGCACGATCGACCCGACGAGCGCGGGGTTGTCGGCGATCTCGCCGTCGCCATACTCAAGATGACGATGGCCGGCGAAGCCGAGCTTGGCCGACGCGGCATCGGTCTCCTCGATGCGGGTCCGCGCAAGGGCGTCGAGGTCGGCGTCGGGATCGCTCGTGCCCTTCTCGCCTCGCGTCGTGATGAGCACCCACACCTCGGCACCGGCGTCGGCCCAGCGGGCCAAGGTCCCGCCCGCCGAGATCTCCGGGTCATCGGGATGTGCGTAGACCGCGAGTGCGCTCGCGGGCGTCCGCTCCACCAGCGTCATCGTGCGATCGCGTTCAGCGCGGCGATGGCTCGATCCAGACCGTCATCGTCGACGTCGTGGTGGGTCACGAAGCGCGCCGTGTGCGCGTCGATCGTTCCGCAGCGCACGCCATGATCCTCCATTCGCTCGACGATCTTGTCGGGAAGTCGGTCGAGTGGCACGCACACGATGTTGGTCTCGACGCCGGCCGGGTCAATGCTGCCCGGGAAGCGATCCGCAAGTACATCGGCGAGCCGTCGGGCCCGCTCGTGATCCTCGGCCAAGCGTTCCACCATCTGCTCCAACGCGACGATGCCGGCCGCCGCGATCACGCCTGCTTGGCGCATCGCACCACCGAGCCGTGCGCGCTCGGCTCGGGCATGGGTGATCAACTCGGTCGAACCGCACAACAGCGAACCGACGGGCGCCGCGAGTCCTTTCGAGAGGCAGAACATCACCGTGTCACATTCGGCGGCGAGCTCGGCGGGAGTCACGTCGAGCGCGACCGCCGCGTTCCAGATCCGCGCACCGTCGCAATGCACGCGCAAGTTGAGTTGCCGAGCCGCGGCGGTCACTGCCTTCACCTCGGACACGCGCCATGGACGACCGCTCGCGGGCATGTGCGTGTTCTCGATCGCGACGGCCGACAACCGTGGGAAGTGATGATCTTGGTCGGCGCCTGCCGCCTCGACCTGCTCCGTCGAGATCAGCCCGTCGGGATCCGGGAGTGGTCGGAGCTGGATGCCAGCGTTGCGCGCCGCGGCTGCGCCTTCGTAGCGGTACACGTGCGCGCGAGCGCCGCACAGCACCTCGGTGTCGGCCTTTGCCAGCACGCGCAACGCGACCTGGTTCGCCATCGTCCCCGACGGCACGTACACCGCGGCGTCTTTGGCCACGAGGCCGGCGGCAAGCTGCTCCAGCCGGTTGACGGTCGGGTCCTCCCCGTACACGTCGTCGCCGACCTCGGCGTCGGCCATGGCTCGTCGCATCGCGGGTGTCGGTCGGGTGACCGTGTCGGACCGCAGGTCCACCCAGCCGGCTGCTGATTGGTCGCTCATTCGGCCACGTCAGTGCGCATGGGACGCAGAAGGCCCTCTTGCATGACCGTGATCACGAGCATGCCATCGGCACGGAACACGTGCCCGAGCGCGAGGCCGCGCGCACCGAAGGCCGACGGGCTGGTCTGGTGGTAGAGCAGCCAGTCATCGGCGCGGAACGGGCGATGGAACCACATCGCGTGATCGAGGCTCGCCATCATGTAGCCGGCGTTGTACCCAATCGCGTGCGGGAGCGTCGCGGTGTCGAGCAACGAGAGGTCCGACGCATACGCGACGACGCACGCATGGAGCAACGGATCGTCGGGCAGCGGGCCGTTCGTCTTGATCCACACGTCTTGCGCGGGCGGGCGAGGCGCCGGCTCCAGCCAATGCGGATCGTCGACCGGACGCGAGTCGATCGGTCGTTCGCGCACGAACCAGTCAGCGGTCTCGGGTCCGAGCTTCGCGATGTATGGCTCGATCCGCTCGCGAAGCGTGGGGAGCTCGTCGGGCCCGGGCACGTCGGGCATCTCCATCGCGTGGTCGGGACCGACCTCGTCCACCTGGAACGAAGCAGCAAGGTTGAAGATCGCCTTCCCGTGTTGGATCGCGACGACTCGTCGAGTCGTGAACGACCTGCCGTCGCGGATTCGGTCCACCTCGTAGATGATCGGGACGTTCGGGTCGCCCGGCCGCAAGAAGTACGAGTGCAACGAGTGCACCCTGCGGTCGTCGTCGACGGTGCGCCCTACCGCCACGAGCGCCTGGGCCGCGACCTGACCGCCGAACACACGTTGACGGTCCTCGTCGGGACTCACACCGCGAAAGAGGTTGACCTCCAACGTCTCGAGCTCGAGCAACGCGAGGAGATCGTCGAGTGCGGCCGTGCGCGCGTGCGGTTCACTCATCCGAAGAACACCGAGGCTTCGGTGAGCCGCTCGGGCGGCACCGTCTTCAGCGTGCCCACGGCTGCTTCGAATGGCACCCGGACGATATCGGTACCACGCAAGGCGACCATCTTCCCGAAGTCGCCTTCGTTTGCGGCGTCGATCGCTTCCAGCCCAAATCGGGTCGCGAGGATCCGATCGAACGCGGTGGGCGTCCCGCCTCTGAGCAAGTGACCGAGGACGACGACGCGCGTCTCGAATCCAGTGCGCGACTCGAGCTCGGGCGCGAGGTGGTTGCCCACGCCCCCAAGGCGCACGTGGCCGAACTCGTCCTCTTCGCCCGCTTGCAGCGTCATCGTCCCTTCGACCGGCACCGCTCCCTCCGCCACCACGACGATCGAGAAGTTGTGGCCATGATCGTGGCGGTGCGCGAGCTGCTCGGCGATCCGATTCACGTCGAACGGCTGCTCGGGCACGAGGATCACGTCGGCACCACCGGCGAGCCCCGAGTGCAACGCGATCCAGCCGGCGTGGCGTCCCATCACCTCGACCACAAGTACCCGGTCGTGACTCTCGGCGGTGGTGTGCAAGCGGTCGATCGCGTCGGTCGCGATCTGCACGGCCGTGTCGAAGCCGAACGTGTAGTCCGTTGCCGAGAGATCGTTGTCGATCGTCTTCGGCACGCCGACGGCATGCACTCCTTCATCGCCGAGCTTCCAAGCGACGCCGAGGGTGTCCTCACCGCCGATCGCGATCAACGCATGGATGTGCTCGCGCTCGACCGTCGCGAGGACCGCGGCGACCCCGCCGTCCTGTTTGAAGGGGTTCGTGCGCGAGGTGCCAAGGATCGTGCCCCCGCGGTGCAGGAGTCCTCGTGTCGTCTCGACGGTGAGCTCCATGGTCTCGTTCTCGACCAGGCCCCGCCATCCGTGGCGGAAGCCGACGAGCTCATGGCCGTACACACCCTCTCCCTTACGGACGACGGCGCGGATCACCGCGTTGAGTCCGGGGCAGTCACCCCCACCAGTCAGCAGTCCGATGCGCATCGGGTCCCTTCGCGTCGCGCGCTGCACCCATCCTGCCCTACCCGGCGCGCTCCGATCGTAGGAGCAGAGAGCCGCGGTTCGGCACGGCGCACCGGTAGTCTCGACGCGTGGGTCGCGCTTCTACCCAGAGAGTCGAGCAAGCCGCCCAAGCAGTGCTGAGCGACGGCGAGCGCGTCATGTCGACTGGCAGCTGCTGGGCCGTGCAGGTTCGCGCCCGGATGCCGCTGCTGCTCCTCGCTCGGCGCAAGTATGTGGTCGCTCTGACCGACCGGCGAGTGCTCTTGTTCGATCGTCGGCGCGGCGGGCCGGAAGCATCGGATCTCGTCATCGGAAAGCGCTACGAGACCTTCACGCTCGAGCGCGTGAAGCGCCGACGGCCGCTGCTCCAGGTGGTGCTCGCAGCGGCCAGCGGTAACCGCCTGGTGTTCGAGTTCCGCCGGCGCCAACGCGAGCTCGCGGGTGAGCTCATCGCGCGCCTCACACCGCCGCCCGCCCTGGCGCCCAACCTGGCGCCCGACCTGGCGCCCGCCGAGACCTCGAACGACATGTCGGCATTTCCGACCATGACCGGCGAGCAACCTGGCAAAGGCGCGCCGGACACGGTGTTCTGGGGCTCGGAGCCGTGATCCCGCGTTTGTGGTGATCCACACCTCGGGTCGGTAGTGGCCGTCGTCCTCGCGATCGACGCGGGCACCACCGGGATCCGCACGGTCGCCGTCGATGGGCACGGGCGGCCCGGCGCCTCCGCCTACCGCGAGTTCCCCCAGCACTTCCCGCACCCGGGCTGGGTCGAGCACGACCCCGAAGACATCTGGAGCGCCACCCTCGAGACGCTCACCGATGTCGTCGCCGAACTCGAGCAGGCACACCAATCAGTCATAGCCATCGGGATCACCAACCAACGCGAGACGACGGTCGTTTGGGACCGCAGCACCGGCAAGGCACGACACCGAGCCATCGTCTGGCAAGACCGCCGCACCGCGGGCCGCTGCGATGAGCTGCGCGCAGCAGGGCACGAAGCACTCGTCCGTGAGCGGACCGGACTCGTGCTGGACCCGTACTTCTCGGCGACGAAGCTGGAGTGGTTGCTGACGCAGGGCGGCGTCAGCGCCGATGCAGATCTCGCATTCGGGACGGTCGACACCTGGTTGCTCTGGCGCTTGACCGGCGCAGTGGATGACGGTGTGCACGCGACCGACACGACCAATGCGAGCCGCACACTCTTGCTCGACCTCGACACGTTGCAGTGGTCCGACGAGCTCATTGCGCTTTTCGGGGTGCCGCCGAGCTGCCTCCCGGAGGTACGCCCCAGCCTCGGTCGCTTCGGAGTCACGCAGCCGAGTTGCGCGGCCGGGCTCCGCGTGCCGGTGAGCGGGATCGCCGGTGATCAGCAAGCTGCGTTGTTCGGGCAGGCGTGCTTCGAGCCAGGCATGACCAAGAACACGTACGGCACGGGGTCGTTCGTGCTGATGAACGTCGGCGCCACTCGCCCGGACCCGGTCGACGGCTTGCTCACGACCGTCGCCTGGACATCACCCAGCGAAGTTGCGTATGCAATGGAGGGCGCAGTGTTCGTGACGGGCGCAGCCATCCAATGGATGCGCGACGGCCTCGGGCTCATCGATGACGCGGCCGAGACTGGACCGCTCGCCGCCAGCGTGCCCGACGCCGGCGGCATCGTGATGGTCCCCGCACTCACCGGGCTGGGCTCACCGTGGTGGGATCCATACGCTCGCGGCGCGGTGCTCGGCATCACGCGCGGAACTGGTCGGGCCCATCTCGCGCGCGCAGTCGTCGAAGCAATGGCTTGGCAGACGCGCGATGTCGTAGACGCGATGACGACCGCATCGGGGCGCACAGTCACCGAGTTGCGCGCCGATGGTGGCGCGAGCGTGATGGACGTCCTCTGCCAATTCCAGGCCGACGTACTCGGCGTGCCAGTGCGCCGACCCGTGGTGAAGGAAACGACGGCGCTCGGCGCGGCCTACCTCGCCGGGATCGCGGAAGGTGTCTGGGCCAGCCCGGCCGACGCCGCGGCCGCGTGGCAGGAGGAAGCTGCGTTCACGCCGGCCATGCCGGCCGAAGAGGTCGCGCGTCGCCACGAAGAATGGCGCCGAGGGGTCGAGCGGGCCCGAAGCTGGTCGAAGGATGCAGCACCGTGACACCTGCGGCGCAGCGAACGAAGTGAGTGGAGCTCGCCAGGGAGCGAACGGCCGCGGGACGGGTATCCCGGCCCGCAGAGAGCGACCGAATCAAGCCGTTTGGAGCAGTGGTGCAACGCGCGCGAGCTCGGTCGGGAGATCCTCAGCGCGCTTCGTCGCGTACGTGTCGCGGTACTCGTAGCAACCACACAGCTGCACGATCTCGAACATCACCTCGTCGGTGAGCTGGCGCAACGCCAGCCCTTCGGCATCCTCGACGTAGCGAGACGGCTCGATGGGCGTGCCGAACCGGATGTTCACCTTGCGGAACAGGCGGGGCAGCTTCCGGTCGATCGGCTGGCACTCTTCGGTGCCCACGAGTCCGACCGGAACGATCGACGCGCCGGTGCGGAGCGCGAGTCGCGCCACACCCGTGTGCCCGCGGTGCGTGAACCCGTCACGAGTCCGGGTTCCCTCGGGGTAGATGGCGAACACGCCGCCATGCTCGAGCACGTCGGTCGCCGCGGCGAGCGCGCCCTCACTCGCACTGCCGCCTTCCCGCCGAATCGGAATCTGCCCGACGCCGCGGAAGAACCACGCGGTCTTCTTCGAGTCGAAGTACTCGGCCTTGGCCACGAACGTCACGCGACGCCCGAGCACCAACGGAAGGAAGAGCGAGTCGAGGAAGGACCGGTGGTTGGCCGCGAGGATGACGGGCCCGGTGTCGGGCACCCCCGCACGACCTTCGACGCGCACGCGATAGAAGCCGCGCAGAAGTGGCGTGAGCAACGCCTTCATGAACCAGTAGAGCATCCAGGTTCAGACTACGACTGAAAGCCCAGGGTTACGACTGGGATCCGCCAGCTCAGCTTCTCGGGTCGACTCCGCTACGCCATCCCGCTCGTCCGAGCATGGCTCCGCTGCGTCTCATCCGAGCTTCTCGAGCGCCTTCTTGACCCCACGCACGGCCTGGCCGATGCGCTGCTCGTTCTCCACGAGTGCGAAGCGCACGAATCCCTCTCCCCCGGGCCCGAAGCCCATGCCCGGAGCGACGGCGACCTTGGCCTCCCGGACGAGCAGCTTCGCGAACTCGAGGCTTCCGAGCTCCTCGTACGGCTCGGGGATCCTGGCCCAGACGAACATCGTGCCCTTCGGCTTCTCGATCTCCCAGCCCGCCCGCGCGAGGCCGTCGATGAGCGCGTCGCGCCGACCCCGATAGACCTCGTTCACCGCTTGGGGGAAGTCGGGCTGCTCGTTCATCGCGACGGTCGCCGCGATCTGGATCGGCTGGAAGGTGCCGTAGTCGAGATAGCTCTTGATCTTCGCGAGCGCCGCGACCACTTCGGCGTTGCCGAGCAAGAAGCCCATGCGCCAACCGGCCATCGAGAACGACTTCGTGAGTGTGTACAGCTCGACCGCGACCTCGTCGGCGCCGGGAACCTGCAAGATCGACGGCGGGTCGAAGCCATCGAAGCCGAGGTCGGCGTACGCGTTGTCGTGCACGAGCAGCACGTCGTGGTCGCGCGCAAAGTCGACCATCTGCTGCATGAACGCGAGATCGACGCAGGTGGTGGTGGGGTTGTGCGGGAAGGAAAGCACGATGACGCGCGGCCGCGGCCACGACTCCTCCCACGCCTCGACGAGGTTGGCCAAGAAGTCCTGATCGGGTCCGAGGCGCACATGACGCACATCGGCCCCGGCGAAGAGCGGGCCCCAGATGTGTATCGGGTACGACGGGCTCGGCACGAGCGCAGAGTCACCGGGTCCGAGCAGCACCCACATGAGATGCGAGAAGCCCTCTTTCGCGCCGATGGTGGTGCACGCCTGCGTCTCAGGGTCGAGCTCGACGCCGAAGCGCCGCTTGTAGAGGTCGGTGATCGCGAGCCTGAGCTTCGGTATGCCGCGGCTCGCGGAGTAGCGATGGTTGCGCGGGTTGCGCACGGCCTCGATGAGCTTGTCGACCGCGACGGGCGGGGACGGCAGGTCGGGGTTGCCGAACCCGAGGTCGACGACGTCCTGGCCACTCCGCCGGGCGTCCATCTTCAGCGCATCGATCGCAGCGAAGACGTACGGCGGCAACGCGTTGATGCGGCGGAACTCCATCGCCACGACGGTACCAGGGGTCTCTCCAGGAGCCGCGTGAGTAGTGGCCGTAGGATCCCCGCTTCGTTCCCACGTGGAAGGTATGCGATGCCCGAGACCCTGGCTATCTCGACCGAGCACTGCACGATCGAGCGAGACGGCGCTGTCGTGATCATCACGATGAACCGTCCCGAGAAGAAGAACGCCTTGAGCCCCGCGATGCTCGTCGGGCTCGCCGACGCATACACCTACGTCGATGACACGGTCGACGTGCGCGCCGCGGTGCTGACCGGCGCGGGTGGTGCCTTCTCGTCGGGCATGGACCTCACGTCGATGAACCAGCCGCGCAGCGAGTACGTAGAGAAGCGCATGACCGAGGAGCCCAACCTGCATTGGAAAGGACTGCTGCGCGACTACCGGTGCTCCAAGCCGATGATCGCGGCCGTCGAGGGCTATGCGGTCGCGGGCGGCACCGAGATGCTCCAGGGCACCGACATCCGCATCGCCGCCGAGGGCGCGATCTTTGGCGTATGGGAGGCGCGGCGAGGTCTGTTCCCCCTCGGCGGCTCGGCCTGTCGGCTCCCCCGACAGATCCCATACACCGTCGCGATGGACATCCTGTTGTCCGCTCGTGCCGTGAGCGCACACGAGGCATTGGCGATCGGCCTGATCGGTCGCGTCGTGCCGGATGGCGAGGCACTTGCAGTGGCGATCGCCGTCGCGAACCAAGTAGCGCAGTGTGGACCGCTCTCGACGAAAGCGATCCTGCGTGCGTGGCGCGAGACGGAGCACATGTCGGACCGCGACGCGATGCACCACCAGGACAAGATCGGATGGGACGTGTTCGCGAGCGAAGACGCCAAGGAGGGCCCGCGCGCGTTTGCAGAGAAGCGCGCGCCGGAGTTCAAGGGGCGGTAGTGCCCCGACGAGCCAGGTGGTATCCAAACGCGGCGTCGTTCGCGACGCCCGCACGAGTGCAGCTGGCTTCGGTCACGCGCCGGTTCGTCGACGCGATCCTCACCGTGCCGGCCGACGAGACGCAGCTCACGACGACCACCGCTCAGCTCGAGGCGATGGTGGCGGCGCTCGAAGCTGGCGCACCCCAGGCCGCCGAGGACAACCACTCGATGGAGCGCACCCACGATGACTACCTCCCGCGCAGCCCGTTCGTCGGCGCGATCAACGTGGTCGCGCCACCGTTCGCGTGGGAGCAGCGGGACGGGCGGCTGCACTCGCACGGCGAGTTCACCGCGGCCCACGAAGGCCCGCCGGGCTACGTGCACGGCGGATGGGTCGCCCTTGCCTTCGACGAGGCGCTCGGCATCACCAACGTGGCTTCCGGGAACCCGGCCATGACCGCGCGCCTGACGATCCGCTACCGGCGGCCCACGCCTCTGTACGTCGATCTCGTGCTCGAAGCATGGGTCGACCGGGTGGAAGGACGGCGCATCCACGCGGTGGGTCGGATCCTCGACGGCGAGACAATCACCGCCGAAGCGGAGGGCACGTTCGTCAACATCGGCGCCGAGCGCGCGTTGGAGTACTTCGGTGAGCGGCCGGCGACGCCAGAGCCGACCGATCCCCTTCCTTAGGGCACGTTCCTCAGCGCGGGCTACAGCAACGGTGCAACCGCATCGCCCAGCAGTTGTGCGGTACGCGGGTCGCTCGCATCGACAGCACCAAGGATCACCCACGATGCACCGGCGTCGCCCAGCTCTCTGATCGCAGCCGCAACCTTCGACGGCCCACCCACGATGGCGTCCTTCGGCGCGCCGAGTCGCGCAGCTCGATCTTGGGCCGCGTCATCGGACTCACCGACGACCGCGAGCCCACCCCACGTGTACTCGAAACGCTCACGCACGACCATCGAGCGCATCGTGGTCACCCACGCACCGAACCGCGCCGCATCGATGCCCCATGCGTTCCATCCGTCGGCTTCGCGAGCAGCAATGGCCCGCACGGACGGAGCGAGACCGCCTACCCATATCGGAGCACCTCGGTCGCGCATGGCGCGTGTTGCCTCTTCGAGCGTCTCGACCCGTTCGCCGACGGTGCCGAACGCCAAGCCAAATGACTCGTTCTCCTCCCGGCTCTCGGAATCTCCCGCGCCGACCCCGATGAGCACACGACCCGGCGCAATGCGGGTCACCGTGTTCACAGCTGCCGCGTTCGACGCGGGCGGGCGCATCGAAGCACGCAGCACGAGTGCTCCGATCTTGACCCGGGTCGTCGCGGCGGCGAGCGCACCCAAGAGCGCAACGGCTTCCAATGCCGGACGACGCGTTCCGTCGCGCGCCGTCCGAAAGACGTGGTCGTAGACGAAGACCCCATCGACACCGCAGTCCTCCGCAGTGCGGGCGACCATCAGCGCGGTCGCGGGATCCCGCACGAACGATGGCAGCGTCAGGCCCACGCGCACGCGTTCGCTCACGTCACGAGCTCCCGGGCGAGGGCCGCGGCGCCGACGACGCCGGCCTGCGCGCCGAGCTCGGCCACCACGACCGGGACCGACGGCCGGAACGCAGCACCTTCGAGGTGGTGGTCGAACGCGACGCGCAGCGGATCGAGCAGCAGATCGCCCAACGCCGCAAGACCGCCGGACACCACGATGATCTCGGGATCGAGGATGTTGGCGAGCCCGACGAAGCCGAGCGCCACCTGACGCGCGTACTCAGCAAGGATCGCCAGGCCATCAGGTTCACCCGCACGAGCCGAATCGCCGACGTGGTACCCGGTGACTGCGTCAACGTCGCCACCGGCGCGAGCCAACACGTTTGGAGCCTCGCCGGTCGCGCTGCGCGAACGGGCGAAGTGACCGAGCGCTGTCCCCGATGCCGCGGCTTCCCAGTGCCCGGGCTCGCCACACGCGCACACCGCGCCATGCGGGTCGAACTGCCAATGCCCAACTTCGGCTGCGAAACCGTGCGCGCCGCGGTAGATGCGGCCATCCATCACGAACCCGCCGCCGATCCCTGTGCCGAGCGTGATCACGAGCGCATGGCGGACCCCCCGCGCCGCGCCGTGGCATGCCTCTCCCCACGCGGCGACGTTCGCGTCGTTGTCCACGATGACGGGCAACCCGACAGCTTCGGCCAGCGCGGCACCGAGCGGTGCCTGCCTCAGCATCGGGAGGTTGGGGGCGTAGCGCACCGTCCCCGCGCGGTCGATCAACCCCGCAGCACCAACGCCTACCGCCACGCTCCCCGACTTCGAGACGAGCTCACCGACATGGCGCGCCATTGCGGCAACGAGATCGTCGAAGTTGCCATGCGTGCGCTCGTGCTGCTCAGCGAGTACCTCGCCCGTCGGAGCGACCGCGGCCACCCGGAGGTTGGTGCCGCCGAGATCGACGCCGATCGTCGGCCCCGCCGTCGTGCTCGCCACGGGGCCGGAGCCCGAGGTCACTCGGCGAGGTCGAGATGCCGCAGTGGTGCTGCGGCGGATGACTCGGTATCGACGTCGACGTCGGGGTCGTCGCGACGCGTGTCCTGTTGCTCGCGCACGGCCTTGCCGGCTGCGTCGACCACGCACTGTGCAGCGAGCAAGAGCTCTTGCGCCGCGCGCACGACGTGCTCGGCCACCTCGGGCCCGGCTTCGAGCAGCGCACCGACCAGCGACTCGATGGCGCTCGGAGCCAGCGGTCCGGTCACCGGCTCGCGCTCCGGCGCCTGCTCGGCCGTGACGTCGCGCTCGATCTGAGGTTCCGACTCGACAGCCTCCTGCGCGTCGGGCTGGCTCACGTCACGCAGCGGCTCATTCATCGGCTCGGCCTCCTTCTTCAGCTCCTTGAGAGCTGTCCCTACGATCATGCCCGCGGCACGCCGCTTGATCATCCCCGGCAGCGGGATAGCCACGTCGACCAAGAGGTCGTACGTGACCCTCGTGCCGGGTCCTTCTTCTTCGAACCCGTACCGCCCGTCGAGGCGTCGCAACACGTCGCCTTCCACGAGCTCCCAGGAGAACGCGGCGGGCGCGTCGCTGTAGTCGTACGTGAGCACATAGTGGATGCTGCGCCCGAGTCCGGCCACGCGGTACTCGACCCGACTGCCCCGGCCCTGCTCGTCGCGTTCAAGCACTGCTGCGTGCTTCACGTCCTTCGCCCATTCGGGGTACCGCTCGAAGTCCGTGGCCACTGCCCAACACCGGTCCGGCGGCGCGCCAACGACGATCTGCTCGTGCGCCTCGTCTGCCATGGGCCCATCGAACCAAGGCCCGCGCATGAGCGCAACTTGTGGACTGGCCGGGCTTGGAGCCCTACCCCGCTCGAGGCGTCGGCCGGGGCGGGAAGGTCCCATGGCGTGCGGCCCAAAGACCGACCAGGCCCAACGGCAGCATCGGCACGAGCACTCCGAACGGGTCGGCAGCAGCCGTCCCTACCGTCACCACCAAGCAGACCCCGAGCGCAGCGAAGAGCTGCCGCCGCACCTCGCGCGGGGCGTCGCCGACCGTCAGGTACAGGCTGACCACGGCCAGGTCGTCGCCTTGCGCGCTGCGCGCGAAAGCCACCGCGAACGCCCACGCCCATGCACCGAGCGACAGGAAGAACAACACGAGCGCGACTCCGACTGCCACATTCTCGAAGCTGTCGACGCCGACGGCGAACGGGATCGCGGTGACCGCGAACAGGGCGTTGGCGATCCACGATGTTGCGATGATCGACCGTCCGGGCACGCGCGAGAGGCTAGTGAGCGCCCTGCAACACGCTGAGATCGCCCGCGGCGAGCGGTGCGAGCCGCGTCGCCAGCCCGTCATACGAGAAGTCGGAACGAGCACGGGCGAGTGCGGCCTCTCCGAGCGAGCCTCGCAACGTGGCGTCGCCGAGCAAGCGGCTGAGTGCGTCGCGCACCGCGGTTGCGTCGCGAGGTTCCACCACGTACCCGGTCTCGCCGTCGATGACCGCTTCGGGCGCTCCACCGCTGTTCCCGGCGACCGCGGGGACGCCACACGCCGCCGCCTCCATGTAGACGATCCCGAAGCCTTCGGCCTCGAGGCCGGCCCAGCGATCCCGGCAGAGCATCGAGAACACGTCCGCGCTCGCGTAGACCGAAGGAAGGTCGTCGCCGGAGACGCGGCCCAAGAAGTGGCAGCGCTCACCGAGTGGTCGGGCGCGCCGTTCGAGCCGGGCACGGTCGCGTCCGGTTCCGACGATCGCCACGTGCACACCGTCGAGACCGGCGACCGCGTCGAGCAGCACGTCGAACCCCTTGCGAGGTACGAGCCGGCTCACGCCGAGCACGAGCGGCACATCGGGCGGAATGCCGAAACGAGACCGGACGGCTCTCCGAGCGTCGGCGTCCAACGGACGGAACCGCGCGGGTTCCACACCGGGCGGCACCACCAACGTCGGTACGTCACGACCCGCAACGCGCATCACGGTGCTCGACGAGAACGCTCCCGCAACGATCACGCCCGCCGCGCCGCGCAGCACGCGTCCACCGATCGCACCAGTGATCGGGATGCGCCCATAGACCGTGACCTCTGCGCCATGAGCCACGATCACGTACGGCGCCGCCGACAGCTTCGGGCCGATCGCGCCGAGCGGGACCATCGGGTCCAAGAACACGACGGACGCGCCGACCTCGCGCGCGAGATCATCGACCCGCCGACGGACGGCGCGCGTCGGGAGCAAGAAACCTTGACTCGCTCGCTCGATCCTCAGCTCCTGCTGTGCATCCCATGCCGCGGCCTCGGGGTGCGCCGTCGTGAACACCGTCGTCTCG
>JANOHN010000277.1:0-9862 GCA_031406505.1 Acidimicrobiia bacterium
CGAGTACGGCGTCACCTGCACGCTGCGCGGTCAACGCCGGCTCAGCCCCGATGAAGTCGCGCGGTACCTCTTCCGTCGGGTCGTTTCGTGGGGCCGTTCGAGCAACGTCTTCCTCGAGAATGGCGCGCGTCTGTACCTCGATGTCGGGAGCCACCCCGAGTACGCGACGCCCGAGTGCGACTCGATCGCGGATCTTGTGGTGCACGACAAGGCCGGGGAGCGGATCCTCGAAGGGCTCGTTCGCAGCGCGGAGCAGCGCCTCAGAGAAGAGGGGATCCGCGGCGAGGTCTTCCTCTTCAAGAACAACACCGACTCCGCGGGCAACTCCTATGGCTGCCACGAGAACTACCTCGTAGAACGCGAAGGCGACTTCACCAAGTTCACCGATGTGCTGATCCCGTTCCTGGTGACCCGCCAGGTCTACGCAGGTGCGGGCAAGGTGCTCCAGACTGCCCGGGGCGCCATGTACTGCGTCTCCCAACGGGCCGAGCACATCTGGGAGGGCGTCTCCAGCGCCACCACTCGTTCGCGCCCGATCATCAACACGCGCGACGAGCCGCACGCGGATGCCGAGCGATTTCGGCGCTTGCACGTGATCGTCGGCGATTCGAACATGAGTGAATACACGACCTTCTTGAAGGTCGGCACCGCTTCGATCCTGCTGCGCATGCTCGAAGAGGACCCGAGCCCGTGGCGCGATCTCACGCTGGAGAACCCGATCCGCGCGATCCGGGAGATCAGCCATGACATGACGTGCCGCCGCCGCGTCCGCCTCGCCAACGGACGGGAGCTGTCGGCGGTCGAGATCCAGTCCGAATACCTGAACCGCGCGCTGAAGTTCGCGAAGAAGCGCGGGCTCGCGCCGCTCGAGCAGCAGGCGCTCGACATGTGGGAGCACGTCATGACCCACCTCGAGAACGATCCTCTGAAGCTCCGCACCGAAGTGGACTGGGTCGTCAAGTACCACCTCATCGAGGCCTACCGAGAGCGTCACGATCTCCCGCTCACGCACCCACGGGTAGCACTCGTCGACCTCGCCTACCACGACGTGACGCGCTCGCGATCGCTGTACTACCTGCTCGAGCGACGAGGGCAGGTCGATCGCACGGCGACCGACGAAGACATCGAGACCGCGGTCGGAACACCACCGCAGACGACGCGTGCCCGGCTCCGCGGCGCGTTCATCAAGCGCGCCAAGGAACGCAAGCGCGACTACACGGTTGATTGGGTGCACCTCAAGCTCAACGATCAAGCGCAACGCACCGTGCTCTGCAAAGACCCGTTCAAGGCGCGCGACGAGCGCGTCGAACGGCTCATCGCTTCTCTGTAGCGGCCGCCAACCATGCCTTCGTTCAGGTCTGGGACGGTCACGAAGCTGCTCGAGCAGCGCACCGGGCTCCAGCGCGTCGAGGTCGATCTCGGCGACGGTCCCGAGCGTGCGTACGTGTTGCTCCAACTCACCGGCACCGTCGCGCTCGGTGACCGAGTGGTGGTGAACACAACTGCGGTCGAGCTCGGGCTCGGGACGGGCGGGTGGCACGTGGTGCACTGGAACCTCGAGCGCGAGGACTGGAGCGAGAAGGGTCCCGGTCACATCATCAAAAGTCGCTACACGAGCCTGCAAGCCGACGTGGGCAGCAGCGAAGAGCATCTCGAAGCCCTCGCCGAAGTCGAGTCGATCAACGGCATGCCCGTGGTGGCGGCTGCGCTCCACAGTCAGCTGCCGGCGGTCGCAGTGGCGCTGAAAGAGCGCCGGCCGGATGCTCGAGTGGCCTACGTGATGACTGATGGGGCTGGCTTGCCGCTCGCGCTCTCCGATCTCGTCTGCACCCTGCAGGAGCGCGGTCTGATCGACGCCACCGTCACGTGTGGACACGCGTTCGGTGGCGACTTCGAGGCGGTGTCGATCTTCTCGGCCCTCGCGGTCGCGCGGCATGTGGCGAAGGCCGATGTCGCGGTGGTCGCGATGGGCCCGGGGATCGTCGGCACGAACACACGACTCGGATTCTCGGGCATGGAAGTAGGCGGGATCCTCGACGCCGCAGCCGCGCTGGGTGGCATCCCCATTGCCGCGTTACGCGCTTCGTTCGCAGACCCGAGACCGCGACACCTGGGCTTGTCGCACCACACGGCGACCGCACTACGGCTCGCAACTCGCGAGCGCGTGCTGGTCGCGCTCCCACTCATCGGTGGCACCGAGGAGGGTCGTCTTCGAGCCGACCTCGTCGACGCCGGCATCGACGAGCGCCACGACATCGTCGAGGTCGTGCCCCCCGATGTGCTCGGACTGTTCGAGCACCATCGTCTCGAGATCATCTCGATGGGTCGCCCCGCGGCCGACGATCCGGTGCTCTTCCAAGCCGCGGCAGCAGCGGGAGTGGTCGCCGCCGATGCAATCGGGGCCAAGCGGTGACCGATCGCGTCGAGCGACTGCTGAACCTCACAGCCACGCTGCTTGATACGCGTCGACCGTTGTCACTCGAAGAGATTGCCGAACGGCTGGAGCCCGCGTATCCCGAGGAGAAGGGCGCGCGCCGACGTGCGTTCGAACGCGATAAGGAGACGCTGCGCGATCTCGGTGTGCCGATCGTGGTCGAGACCGCGGACGCGCTGGGCGGGGAACAGGGCTATCGCATCCCTCCTGAGGAGTACTACCTCCCGGACCTCGGTCTGACGCCGGAGGAGCGCGCCGCGCTGCACGTGGCGATCACCGCCGTGCGACTCGGTGGTGGCGCGGCCCGCGAAGGACTGCGCAAGCTCGGTGGATTCGAGGGTGCGAGTGCCACGCCGCTCGCCGAGCTCGAGACCACGCCTGCGCTCCCTGATCTCTTCGACGCGCTCACGAAGCGGCGCGTGGTTTCGTTCGAGTATCGGGGCGAGCCTCGCGCGCTCGAGCCGTACGGGGTCGTGCACCGATTCGGGCACTGGTACGTCGTCGGGCGAGACCGTGGCCGCGATGCTCCGCGAGCGTTCCGTGTGGACCGCATTGAAGGCGCGCTGACGTTCGGAGAGGGAGGCGAGTTCGAGCCTCCCCCCGATGTCGACCCCGCGGAGTACCTGCGTGCCGACCCGCTCACCTATGGCGACGGGCAGCCCGTTGACGCGCGGGTGCTCGTAGACGTGGGCCGGGCGGCGTGGGTCGTCGATGACCTCGGCGAAGACGCGGTGGTGGAGCGGCGCGACGACGGCTCGGTCGTGGTCGAGCTCTCGGTCATCAACCGTGACGCGTTCCGCACGTGGGTGTTGGACCTCCTCGAGCATGCGGAGGTGGTCGCACCCGACGAGCTCCGCGACGACATCGTCAGTTGGCTTCGCGGGCTCGTGCAGGCTTCCGCGTGAACCGCCCGGCTCATGCTGCGTCGCGCCTCGAGCGCATGCTCACCCTGGTGCCATGGATCCTCACGCATCCTGGAACGACGATCGCTGAGCTCGCGCGGCGCTTCGAGATCGATCAGGGTGAGGTCGAACGCGATCTCGAGCTGTTGCCGATGTGCGGGCTGCCGCCGTACACCGCCGACCGGCTGATCGACGTGTGGATAGCCGACGACGGCGCCGTCTCTGTCCGCCTCGCCGAGTACTTCGAGCGTCCGGTGCGACTCACCGCGGCGGAAGGCATCGCACTCGTAGCGGCCGGACGAGCGTTGCTCGCAGTCCCCGGTGCAGATCGCGATGGTCCGCTTGCGAGCGCGTTGGGCAAGCTCGAACAAGTCCTCGGTGTTCGCGGTGGTGTGGCCGTGGAGGTGGGGGAGGAAGCGAGCCCAGGAGATCTGCAACGACTGCAGGCCGCGGTCGCCGCCGGCGAGCAGCTCGAGCTCGACTACTACTCCTTCGCTCGCGACGAGATGACCACCCGCATCGTCGACCCGACGCGCGTGTTCCACGCGTTCGGCGAGTGGTACCTCGCGGGGTACTGCCACCGAGCGCAGTCGGATCGCTTGTTTCGCGTGGACCGCATCCGTGCGGCGCGGCCGACGGGAGAGCTCGTCACCCCGTCGGCGAGTGCGGAGCGCGACGACGATGACCTGGGTGGCCTCGTGTACCGCCCGGCGCCCGGCGATCTCCGAGCGCGGCTCCGGCTCGCACCAGGGGCAGCGTGGGTCGCCGAGAACCTCCCCACAGAGTCGGTGACGCCGCGCGCCCGAGATCAGGTGGACGTGGTGATCCCCGTGAGTGCCGCGGGTTTCCTGGAGCGCCTCGTCCTCGGTCTTGGACCCGCGGTCGAGGTGCTCGGACCGCCGGAAGCCCAGAAGATCGTGGCGGACGCCGCGGCGCGCGTGCTCGCTCGCTACGAGGCCATCTCGTGACGTGCAAGCCCCGACCAGGGTCGTCAGGTGACCGCGTGGGAGGATTCGCAGTCGTGGAGCCCGGTTCGTGACGTCCGACGGTCCGATCGGACCTGATGGGGGCGAGGGCGGAGACATGACCGCGGTGCTCCCGCCGGTTGAGCACACCACGCCGGAGGCGACGGTCAGTGTCGCGCCCACGCCCGACCGCGGCCAGCGGGGGCGACGCCTGGCGTTCGAGTGGTTGATCCTGATCGGCGCTGCGTTGGTGATCGCGCTCGTGATCAAGAGCTTCCTGTTTCAGGCCTTCTACATCCCGTCGGAATCGATGGTGCCCACGTTGAACGTTCGCGACCGCGTGCTCGTGAACAAGCTCAGCTACGACTTCCACGATGTGAACCGCGGTGACATCGTCGTGTTCGAGGCGCCTCCCGAAGCTCAGACGGCCGACATCAAGGACTTCGTGAAGCGGGTGATCGGCTTACCGGGCGAGACGGTGACGTTCCCTGGTGACGGGCATGTGTACATCAACGGGCATCGACTCAAGGAGCCCTACCTGCCTGATGGCGTCGACACGTGCCTTCCGGCGAGCAGCTCGTGTCCGGCGCTCGATCTCTCAGACGTGCCCACGAGCGTCCCGCCGAAAGGCTGCGGCGCACCCGCGACCAACGAGAACGGATGCGTCGTGCCGCCCAAGCACTACCTGATGCTCGGCGACAACCGCGAGAACTCGAGCGATGGCAGGACCTTCGGCGTCGTCGACGAGGACACGATCATCGGACGCGTCTTTGTCCGCATCTGGCCCATCGGTGACATTGGGTTCTTATGACGGGGAGGCCAGGTCTCTAGCCGTCGATCGCCTGCACCATGCGGTCGACGTGGTCGCAGTAGACGGCGTCGATTCCGATCTGGGCCATGCCCCGCAGATACCGGATCTCCTGGGTGTCCCACGCGAAGGCCTGCACGTCGAACCGGTGGAACAGCGCAACCAGTCCCTTCGTCCATTCTGAGTGGTGCATGTTCATCACGTCGATGCGCGCACTCGCGAGGTCGGCGGCGTGTCGTTCGATCGGCGTCGTCAGGCGCGACTTCGTCTGCGAGTGCACGAGACGAGCATCGGTCGTGATCTCCCTGAGTCCCTTGAGCACACGCCGCGATGGTGAGCAGAGCCAGAGGCGGCTCGGATCACCCGATGCGTGCGCCAGCTCGACGATGCGCGCGCCCACGTCGGCATCCTTGAGGTCGATCGAGAGCTCGTAGTCGGACCCGAGCTCGCGGTAGAGGTCGCCAAGCCGTGGGACGCCGACCTCGGCGAGCTGTGCTGCGGTCGAGGCCCCGACCGCGACCCGCCGGGGGACCACCCCGAGTCGCGTCCCGCGCACCGTCGAGTCGTGCACGAGCACCACCTCACCGTCGCCCGAGAGCCAAGCATCGGTCTCGAGGCCGCGGGCGCCGTGCTCGAGGGCGAACCGGAAGGCCGGCATGGTGTTCTCGGGGTGCTGGGCGCGAGCGCCTCGGTGGGCAAAGGTGATCGGGGCCACGGCGGTGGGCATCGTATGGCGGCGAGGTCGCTCGCGGCATTGGGGGGGTGTTGGGATCCAGGGGCCCACTAAGTCTCAAGAGCCGTCGGCCGGCTGCCGATGGAGGCTTATGGCAACCATCAAGGCGGAGTGCCACAGCTGCGGAGCCGTCCGGCTCCGTGTTGGCGACCTGACCGTTCGGGTCTGTGTCGACGACGAGCGCGGGGCCTACCGGTTCCGCTGCCCCCGCTGTGATGTAGCGGTCGTCCACGACGCCACCTCGGCCATCTGCGCCCTGCTCGTCTCGGTGGGTGTCCAAGAAGAGATCTGGCGGCTCCCTGCTGAGCTCCACGAGGTGCACAGCGGACCCGTGATCACCCCCGACGACCTCCTCGACTTCCACCTCCTCCTCGAACGTGACGATTGGACCGCGCAGCTAGCGGCCGTCGTCGAGGACGCCTCCGCCTGACGCGTTGACCGTGCGGGCACCCCCCGGCGGTACGATCCCGCGACTCGGTTCCCCGCAGTGCGGGAAGGAGCGTCGCGTGTCCCTCGGCCCAGCGGAGATCCTCGTGATCTTCGTGATAGCGCTCCTCGTCTTCGGGCCGAACCGCCTGCCCGAGGTGGGCCGACAAGTCGGCAAAGGGGTACGCGAGCTCCGCAAGTTCCAGCACATGCTCAAGAGCGACCTCGACGAAGTGCTCGCCGACGACGTGAGCGACCACGCCGAGCCGGCACCGCAGCTCCCTCCGCTGCCGACGCCCGCGCCCGTGGATGAGGCGACGGTCCCGCCAACTGACGCCGCCGACGGGGGGCCAACGACCGAGGTCGAGGACGTGCGTCAACCGCCGATGCAACCACCCGACCCGACCTAGCGCGTGTCCCCTCGGAACACCGACGGCCGGATGACGGTCGTCGAGCACCTCACTGAGCTCCGACGCCGCATCCTGATCTCGTTGGTCTCGGTCATCGCGACCGCGATCGTCGCGTACGTGTTCGCCCCCGATGTCATCCGGTGGCTGCTCGACTTCTACACCGACGCCGCGCCGAAGAACACGCCGAACTACTTCATCTTCACCGGCCCGATCGACGGTTTCATCACCCGACTGCGTGTCGCCACCTATGGCGGGATCTTGCTCGCGGTCCCGATCTGGCTCTGGCAGCTCTGGCGGTTCATCACCCCGGGACTCAACCCGAAGGAGAAGCGCTACGCCGTCCCCTTCGTCGGCACGTCGATCATCTTGTTCGCCCTTGGCGCTGTCGTCGCGCTGCTCACGCTTCCCCAGGCACTCAGCTTCTTGCTGACGGCGGGGGGCGAGGAGTTGCGCCCGCTTCTCACTGCCGACAAGTACGTCTCGCTCGTCACGTTGATGGTCCTCGCCTTCGGGCTCGCCTTCGAGTTCCCGGTCATCCTCGTGTTCCTGCTCATCGCGCGAGTGCTGACGACTGCTCGGCTGACCAAATGGCGCCGATGGGCCGTCGTGCTCATCTTCGCCTTTGCCGCGGTGATCACCCCGAGCCAGGACCCGTACTCTTTGTTCTTCATGGCGATCCCGATGTGCGTGTTCTATGAAGGCAGCATCCTCGTAGGAAAGGCGTTGAAGCGTTGAGCCCATCCCGTCCGCCGCCGCGCGGCTATCGCACGCCTCGGCGCCGCGCCGAGGTGATCCACGCGGTGCTTGGCGTCGCGGTGATCCTCGCCGTGGCGATCGCGCTCATCTGGGTGCTCGCTCCCCACGAGGACGAGCCGATCGACCTGCCACCGATCATTCCGCAGACTGAGCTGCCCACTCCGACGACGCTTCCCGGCGTGACCACCGTCCCAGCCGCGACCACCTCGAGCACGCCGCCAGGGTGAGCCCGCGCGCCGAGTTCGAGGCGGCCCGGGGCTTCCCGCTCGACGACTTCCAGCACGAGGCGCTCGACGCGCTCGACGCCGGGCGCTCGGTGCTCGTGGCTGCGCCTACCGGCTCGGGCAAGACGGTCGTCGCCGAATACGCGGTGGAACGAGCCCTCGCGCTCGGCGGCAAGGTCTTCTACACGACGCCCCTCAAGGCGCTCTCGAACCAGAAGTTCGGCGACTTCCGACGTGCGTACGGCGAGACACGGGTCGGGCTGCTCACTGGCGACAACTCGGTGAACGGCGACGCCGCGGTCGTGGTGATGACCACCGAGGTCTTGCGGAACATGATCTACGCAGGGTCGAGCGCGCTCGACGGCTTGCACTACGTGGTGCTCGACGAGGTGCACTACCTCCAGGACCGGTACCGCGGGGCCGTCTGGGAAGAGGTGATCATCCACCTCCCGCCCGAGGTGGACCTCGTCTGCCTCTCTGCGACGGTGTCGAATGCGGAGGAGCTTGCGGCTTGGATCGAGACGGTGCGAGGCGCGACGACGGCCGTGATCGAGGAACGCCGGCCAGTGGTGCTCCACCATCGGTATCTCTTCGGTGAGCGGGGCGTCGACAGGTTGCACCTCCTGCCCACATTCGTAGGCGACGAGCAGCACCTCAAGCCGAACCCCGAGGTGGCCAAGCTCGACCGGCAGGCTGCCCACGGGCCACGGATTCGAGGTCGCACTCGGAGTCGGCTGCGACCGCCCGGTCGAGTGGAGACGGTTGAGCTCCTGGTTCGGGAATCGTTGTTGCCGGCAATCGTCTTCGTGTTCAGTCGTGCGGGTTGTGAGCAGGCGGTCGAGCAGTGCCGCGCGGCGGGCTTGCAGCTCACGACGGCCGACGAGGCCACGCGCATCCGGGCCATCGCCGATGTGCACACTGCTGCGCTCGATGATGACGACCTGGCGGTGCTCGGGTACGGGGCGTGGCGAGCCGGACTCGAAGCCGGCTTGGCGTCGCACCACGCGGGCCTCGTGCCGCCGATGAAGGAAGCCGTAGAGGAGGCGTTTGCGGCGGGACTGGTGAAGGTGGTGTTCGCCACCGAGACGCTCGCCTTGGGCATCAACATGCCCGCTCGTTCGGTCGTGATCGAGAAGCTCACGAAGTTCACGGGTGAGCGCCACGAGATGCTCACTCCGGGTGAGTACACCCAGCTCACCGGCCGAGCCGGACGTCGGGGGATCGACGACGTCGGCTACGCCGTCGTGTGCTGGAGCCCATGGGTTCCCTTCGAGCAGGTCGCGGGGCTCGCGTCGCGCCGCACCGATGCGCTTCGGTCGTCGTTCCGGCCCACGTACAACATGACCGTCAACCTCGTGCGCCGGTACAGCAGCGAGACCGCGCACCATCTCTTGAACCTCTCGTTCGCGCAGTTCCACACTGATCGCGACGTGGTGGCGCTCGAACGCCAGTTGGAGCGCACTCGCAATGACCTTCGGAGCGCGCGGGAGGCGAAGACGAGTGAGCGCCGTGATGCGAGAGTCGACCACCTCGAACGCGATGTGAAACGCCTCGAGCGGCGCGTCCGAGGTCGCACCGAGAGCTTGGCCCGGCAGCTCGACCAGGTGCGATCCGTGCTCGAGTCGTGGGGGTACGTCGATGGTTGGACGCTCTCGCCCGCGGGGGAGATGCTCGCCCGGCTCTACACCGAAACGGATCTCCTGTTGGCCGAGTCGATGCGCGACGGGCTGCTCGACGGTCTGAAGGTTCCCGAGCTCGCGGCGATCGTGTCGTGCTTCTCGTACGAACGCCGCGGATCGGACGGTGCGGATCCGGCCCCGCCGTCACGGTGGCCCACCGGTCGGGTGGCTGAGCGGGCACGAAGGGTCGAACGGCTGTGGCGAACGCTCAGTGCCAACGAGAGCGACCACGGCCTCCCGGAGACGCGCGCGCCCGACCCTGGCTTCACGCCGCACGCGTACGAGTGGGCCAACGGTGAGGATCTCGGCGCCATCCTTGGCGACGACGAGCTGGCCGGCGGCGACTTCGTTCGCAACATCAAGCAATGTGTGGATCTCCTCGGCCAGGTTGCCGAGGTTGCCCCTGAGGCAGCCACGCGTGAGACGGCCCGACGTGCGCTCGACGCGTGCCTCCGGGGCGTCATCCGAGCGGCCGCGGTCGTCACGTCGTGACGAACATGGCGGGTTCCGAGCCTGAGCCCGAGG
>JANOHN010000281.1:0-10598 GCA_031406505.1 Acidimicrobiia bacterium
GTGCAGTCGACGATGGTCGACTCAACTCCAAACGCGCACGGGCCGTCGTCGAGCACGACGTCTACGTCACCGTCGAGGTCGGCATGGACATCTGCCGCAGTCGTGGGGCTCACCCGACCAAAGCGATTCGCCGACGGGGCCGCGATCCCGCTGCCGAATGCATCGAGCAGGGCCCGCGCCGTCGGTTGGTCGGGCACGCGCAGCGCAATCGTGTCGTGGCCACCGGTCACCTCGTCGAGCACATGGGTCGCGCGCTCAACGACGATCGTGAGTGGGCCGGGCCAACACGCATCGGCGAGCGCACGGGCCGACCGAGGGACCGTCGCAGCCCAGGTCGGGAGGTCGTCGGCGCCAGGGAGGTGCACGATGACGGGATGGTCGGCCGGTCGGCCCTTCACGGCGTACAGCCGACGCACCGCTTCGACACTCCGGGCGTCGCAACCGAGGCCGTAGACCGTCTCCGTCGGGAACGCGCACAAGCCGCCACGCCGCAGGACCGCGACGGCTTCCTGGATGTCGTGCTCGCTCACCACGGTGTCGCTACCAGTAGTTGATCTTGGTCGCGCGCTCGGCGACCACGTCAAGGTCATCGGTCCACGCGCCCGACGACAAGTACTTCCACCCGCCGTCGGGGAGCAATGTGACGATCGTTCCGCGCTCGAGCGTGGCCGCGGCCTTGACCGCTCCGGCAACGGCGGCGCCTGACGACACACCGGCGAAGATCCCGCATTCGTTGAGGAGACGGCGCAGCCACTCGATCGATTCACGCGGGCGCACGATCGACTTCCCATCGAGGAGGGTGGGGTCGAAGATCGGCGGCACAAACCCGTCGTCGAGCGAGCGCAGTCCGGAGACCAGCTCCCCCGCCGGAGGCTCCACCGCGATGACCTTCACCTCGGGCTTCTGTTCCTTCAGATACCGACCCACTCCCATCAACGTGCCGCTCGTGCCGAGTCCGGCAACGAACACATCGACTTCGGGGCAGTCGCGCCAGATCTCGGGGCCGGTGTGCTCGTAGTGCGCAAGCGGGTTGGCGGGGTTGCCGTACTGAAACAACAAGCGCAGCGATTGGTCGTCGGCCGCGAGCTTCTCCGCAAGCCGGATCGCGCCGTTGCTCCCCTCGTCGCCGGGTGAGAGCACGACGTCGGCGCCGAAGATCTCGAGCAACTGACGGCGCTCGATCGACACGTTTTCAGGCATCACCACCCGCAAGCCATACCCACGCAACTTGGCGACGAGCGCGAGCCCGATGCCAGTGTTGCCCGACGACGGCTCGAGAATCGTCTCGCCTGGGGCGAGCACGCCGTCGCGTTCGGCGAGATCGATCATCGCAAGCGCGATGCGATCCTTCGAGGAGCCGCCCGGGTTCTGCCCTTCGAGCTTGGCGTAGATGCGCACGGCGGGATTCGGCGACAGCGCGTGGATTCCCACGAGCGGGGTATCACCGATGACGCCAAGGATGCTCTCGTGCCGGCTCACGGCAAACTGCCGTCTAGCCCCCGGCGACGGCGGGGAGAATCGAGATCACGTCGCCGTCGGCGACCAACGTGGCGAGGGCATCGAGGTACCGGATGTCGTCGTCGTTGCGGTACACGTTCACGAACTTGTGCAGGGCGCCGTCGTCCCCGAGGAGGTTGCTGGCCAGCCCGGGGTGATGGGCGATCAGATCGGCGAAGACCTCTCCGACCGTTGCACCATCGGCCGCCACCGACGACTCGCCACCCGCGTGCACTCGCAGCAATGTGGGCAACTTCACGTCGACGGCCATGACCTCATGCTACAAGCGAACAATGCGGTGCCTGGAGCGTGTTAGAGCCCGGCGACGTCGACGTCGATCTCGGCAGTGTTGCCGTCGCGGATCCGGTATGCGCGCACGACGGGCTCGGCCTGCTTCAAGCTCACGAGCACGTACACCCAGTTCGGCTCCATGGCCTGGCGAACGTCAGTCTCCGAGGGATACGCATCGGTGTGTGTGTGCGAGTGCCATACGCCGATGAGCTCCTCGCCGCGCGACTCCGCGTCGCGCATCGCTCGCAACAGGTCGCGCGAGTCGACGGTATACGTACGCGCCGACGCGTCAGCGTTCGTGCACGCGTAGATCTCGGTCACGTCGCCGGTCGGCTCGCCCGCACCCTCGACCGGTCCGGCGAGCACACCGCAGGCCTCGCTCGGGAGACCGTCGTAGCAATGCGCGACGATCCCGCGGTATTGCGCCAGGCTCAGCCGCAGCGTCGGCGCTACGAACGGCACGGCAGAATTCAGTTCGGCGACGCGTCGCGGATCGCTCGCCACACCCGCTCGCTCGTGAGCGGCATGTCGAGGTGGCGGATCCCGAGATGTGCGAGCGCGTCGATCACCGCGTTCTGAACCGCCGGCGTGGAGCCGATCGTGCCCGACTCACCGATGCCCTTCGCCCCAAGCGGATTGAGCGGCGTCGGCGTCTCGGTGTTGCTCGCCTCGAAGCTCGGGAACTCGGCCGCGCTCGGCATCGCGTAGTCCATGAGGTTCGCCGTCAGCGGGTTGCCGTCGGCGTCGTACACGACACCTTCGTACAGCGCTTGCGCAACGCCCTGCGCGATTCCACCATGCTGCTGGCCCTTGACGAGAAGTGGGTTGAGGATGCGCCCGCAGTCGTCGACCGCAATGTGACGCAGCAGCTCGACCCGGCCGGTCTCGGTGTCGACCTCAACGACCGCAATGTGTGCGCCGAACGGGTAGGTGGCTTCACCCTGGTTGAAGTCGATCTCGGCCGCGAGCTTCCCGGCCTCTTCGGCTTTCTGCGCGAGCTCTGACCAGGTCAGCGCAGTCGCAGGCACCCCGGCAACACCGACCTTGCCGCCGTCGTGCAGCACGATGTCGTCGGGGTTGGCCTCGAGCATGTGCGCGGCGAGTCGCTTCGCCTTCTCGAAGACCTCCTCACCGGCCTTGAACAGCGCGCTTCCTGCGATCTGCAATGACCGCGATCCCATCGTTCCCATGCCGCGCGGGACCACGGCGGTGTCGGACTGCACAACGCGCACGTCGGCCATAGCGACACCGAGGAGCTCTGCGACGATCATGGCGTAGGCGGTCTCGTGCCCCTGACCGTGCGCCGACGTGCCCACGGTCGCGACCACGGTGCCGTCGGTGCGCACCTCGACGCCACCGAACTCTTGGAACATGCCGCCTGCGGTGACCTCGACGTAGGCGCTCACGCCAATGCCGAGCTGCTTCAGGTCGCCGCGGTCGCGCCTGGCTTGCTGGTCGGCGCGCAGCTCGCTGTAGCCCGCGATGCGGCACGCCTCGTCGAGCGCCTTGGCGTACTCACCGACGTCGTAGTTGGCACCGGTGACCGTCGTGTGCGGGAATCGATCGGGGCCGATGAAGTTCTTCTTGCGGATCTCGACGGGATCCATGCCGAGCTCGGCGGCCGCCATGTCCATGATCCGCTCGAGGAACGCGGCCGCTTCCGGTCGTCCAGCGCCGCGGTACGCGCCGGTGGTGGTGGTGTTCGTGGCGACGCTGCGCGACGTGACCTCGACCTTGGGGATCTCGTAGACGCCCTGGCCCATCATCCGGGTGAGGAACGGGAGGAACGCACCGATCCCGGGATACGCGCCGGCTTCGCAGATCACCCGCGCGCGGACGGCTTGGATCGCGCCGTCGCGGGTGAGCGCCATGTCGACGTATTGGATCTGGCCACGACCGTGGTTCATCGCGACCATGTTCTCCGAGCGGGTCTCGGTCCATTTGACCGGGCGGTCGAGCTTGAGCGCGATCGCGCCAGTGATGATGTGCTCGCAGTACGCGCCGGTCTTGGCGCCGAAGCCACCGCCGACTGCCGGCGCGATCACACGCATCTTGTCGGGTTCGATGCCGATCGCCGGTGCCAGCGCGTCGCGCACGCCGAAGGGTGCCTGGGTGGGCACGGTGACGGTCACCGCGCCGTCGGCGCCAGGCTCGATCAAGATGCCGTTCGGCTCCATTGGCACCGCGGCGACGCGCTGATTCACGAAGCGCCCGCTCACGACCACCTCGGCGCCATCGAGGAAGTCGGGATCGCTGGTGGCACCCATGACGGCGAGGTCGAGGGCTTCGTTCGTCCCGTGCGCAGGGAACAGCAGAGGCGCGTCGTCGGCCAGTGCAGCTTCGGGGTCGACGACGGCGGGGAGCGGGTCGTAGTCGATGACCACCATCTCGGCCGCGTCGACCGCTTGCGCGCGGGTCTCGGCGACGACCGCGGCAATCACGTCGCCAACGAAGCGCACGACTCCATCAGCCAGTGGTGGACGGCTGAAGACCGCGTCGAGCATCACGAATCCCTGCACGGGCGCGAGCTCGAGCGTGTCCTTCGTGTACACACCAAGCACGCCCGGCATGCTCGCGGCATCGCTCGCGTCGACCGCGGTGAGGTTGGCGTGCGCCATCGTGGAGCGCACGAACACGACGTGGGCGCAGCCTTGGGGCGAGAGGTCGTCGAAGTACTTCGCCTCACCCGAGAGGATGCGGGGGTCCTCGACGCGCTGGACCGGGTTTCCGAGGATCGAACCTGAGGTGGCCATCAAGCGGGACTCTAGATGTTGGAGAGCCGAACGCGATGGTGTCATGAGGCTGGTCCGGCAAGTGTCGGCCGCCAACCCCTCCAGTGATCGCGAACGGGGACGGTACCGTGAGCGCATGCCACCGCGCCCTGCGCCGACGATCAACAACCGTCGCGCCCGCTACGACTACCTCGTGCTCGACACCTATGAATGCGGGCTCATGCTGAAGGGCGCTGAGGTGAAGTCCATTCGAGAGGGCAAGGCGAACTTGCGCGAGGCCTATGCGCGCGTGCAGGACGGCGAGGTGTTCCTGCACGGGATGCACGTCAACCCCTACACGAACTCCCAAGACGAGCTCGACCCGATCCGGCCTCGAAAGCTGCTCCTCCACCATCGCCAGATCGACGAGCTTGCGCGAGCCACGGCCGAAAAGGGCGTGACGCTCGTGCCGTTGCGCCTCTACTTCAAGGACGGGCGGGCCAAGATCGAGCTGGCGACGGCCCGGGGCAAGCGCCAGTACGACAAACGGCAAGCGATCGCCAAGCGCGACGCCGATCGAGAGACCGATCGGGCGATGAAGGGCCAACGCGACTGAACCGAGCTCTGTGAAGCGATGCAGCATGGGACCGGTAGACTGCTCCTGTCGGGTCACACGCATCGACCCGGCACTTGACAATGGGGGTGCGTGGCTTCGATTTCGTGTGACGAAGCGGGTGAAGCGAGCCGACGTTGCCGGATCGTCGTGAAAAAGTCGGCACAACCAATAACTGCTGAGGACAACGACCTCGCACTCGCGGCCTAACTTCGGTTAGGTCGTGCGCCTAGGGCCGGATGCGCTGCTGGTTCGCCTAGGCGTCATTGACAGCGGCTTACCGGATGGTCAGGCCCCAGGGGCCATTCGGGACATCTACTGAGGTTGGGACCGTCGTTTGGCGCTGGTGAACGGCGGCGGTCCGACAACTTTCACCAGATGCGCTCGGAGAAGCCCCGCAGAGGACATGAAAGACGCGGGTTCGACACCCGCCACCTCCAAGAGCGCTCGACTCAGTCGAGCGTTGTTGGAGGTGCGCCACGTTCCCAGTTGAACGAATGGTGGCGGTTCACCCTCGCTACCCTCCCCGCCGCATCCGCACCCAGAGGTGACGGATGCCGGTGTGGCGGTTGCTCCTCGTCCACTCGGCGGGCCGCGTGAGCTCGTAGGTCGCGAACGCGGGCAACAGCTCCTCGAACATCACTCGCATCTCGAGCCGAGCGAGGCTGGCACCGAGGCAGTAGTGGATCCCGTGCCCGAACGAGAGATGCGGGTTCGGGTCACGGTGCACGTCGAACTCCATCGACCGGTCGAACACCAACTCGTCTCGGTTCGCCGATCCCTCCCAGAACAGCACCTTGTCGCCGGGCGCGATCTCGTGGCCCGCCAACACCGTCGGCCGCGTCGCAGTCCGCCGCTTCGACGGTGACGGCGTGGTCCACCGGAGCATCTCCTCGATAGCGGTCGAGAGCAGACCCAGGTCATCGCGGACGGCGCGGAGCTGGTCTGGACGTTCGATCAGCGCGAGCAGTCCTCCACTGATTGCGTTGCGCGTGGTCTCTGATCCGGCGGCGAAGAGCAACGAGAAGAACGAGTAGAGCTCGGCGTCGGACAGCGTCGGCGGCTCCACGTCGTGGAGCGTCGCGTGCACGACGACGGAGAGCATGTCGTCAGTCGGGTGCGCGCGCTTCTCGGCGACGAGCGCCGCGCCGTACTCGAGCATGCGCACCTGTGCTGGTCCCGAACCGCCACCAGGCGGTGGGGCTGAATCACCGGTGCGGATGTCGAAGCCGGGATCCACTGCTTCCCACAGATCGTGGCGGTCGGTTTCGGGCACTCCGAGCAGGATGCAGATCATCTGCATCGGCAGCTCGGCCGCGATGTTGGTGAGGAAGTCGACCTCGGTGCCTTCGTCGATCTCGGCCAGCAACGTTCGGGTACGGCGTCGGAGCTCTGCTTCCAACCCGGCGACCATGCGCGGCGTCAGCCCCATGCTCACGAGCCGACGGATGCGCGCGTGTCGGGGGTCGTCCATCATGTTGAGCACCACGCCGGCGACCTCGAGATCCTGCAACAGGGTGCCGCCGTGCTTCCGATCCCCCCCACGTTCCGACGAGTAGACGTCGGCGTTGCGTTGCACCGCCAACGTCTCGGCGTAGGTGGCCACCGACCAGAACCCCTCGCCGTCCGGTGTGTGCTCGGTCGGCTCGTGCCACCAGACCGGCGCCTCGCGACGATGGATCTCGAAGAGATCGTGCGGGAAACCGCGTTCGAAGCGGTCGAGATCGGTGAGGTCCACGCCAGCCAAGCCGGGCACGGCGCTCATGTCAGGAGCTCTCCCAAAGGAGCGCAGCCAAGACCTAGGTCGTCTCCGCTGATTCGGGCGGAATCCGCGCGAGCTCGCGGAGCTGCTCGATGCGTTCGTCGAGCAAGAGCTCCTTGGCCAGGCGACGCGTCGCCTTCGACGACGAGCCGCTCACGACATGCGCTGGGAACTCGACCCACAGCGGCGCGGTTGCCCGGCTCACATGCGTTATTGAGCTGGAATCGGCATCGAGCTTCTCGAGTGCTCGGATCAGCGAGCCGGGATTGCGAGTGAACCGAACCGCGGCGCGGTCGCGCTCCACTCCCTGGTCGCGCAAAGCCCACACTTGGAGCCACTCCGCGAGGCGCCGAGGGATATATCCGAAGAATGCCTTGAGCACTTGGTCGTCGTTCGCGTCGACTGCCGAGATCGCGCCGCTTGTGAGCGCGACCGTCCAGCTCGCGAGTGCGATGTCCCAGCCTGCGATCCGGCTCACCTCGTAGGCAAGGATCGCCTCGAGCTCGTCACGACTCAGCTGGGCGGCGAGGCCCGTGGTGACTCCGATGATCGTGTTGCTCGGCCGCGTGCCCACACCAAAGGAGTTCGGCGCCGCGTCGTCGATGACGGCGAACCGGGGAGCCGGAAGACCGCTCGCGATCGCCAACCCCTCGAGCAAGTTCCGCACCTCACGCTGATCGTCGCCACCCGCGATCTTGGCACCGGTCTCTCGGAGGACCTTGCGCTCCAGCGTCCGACGACTGAATGGGATGCGGATCAACCCGAGCACGAGACCCACCACGAACGAGACCACCCCGATCGCAGCGATCCCGATCCCGAACCACTTCAAGGTGTCGCCGTCGTCAGGGAAAATCTCGAGGTTGAAGATGATCGTGATGACGATGCCGAGCGCAACGGCCACGGCAGCCAGGGCGACGGCCAGCATGTAGTTCAGCGTCGCCAGCAAGAGGACCGCGGCGATGCGGGCGCGGTTGCGCCGCGCGAAGAGATCTGGAGCGTCGGTCAATGCAAGCGCCGCAGCTAGGCGGGAACCGGCTGCACGCCGCGCTCCATGCACTGCACGTCGAAAAAGATCGGCAGCATGAACTTCACGTAGAACGCGTGCACCACCAGATCCCCCGTGACGAGGTCTTCGTACTCCTTGAGCTGCACACGATCGTCTTTCTCCTGCCAGCGCCGACAACGGTCGAGCAGCTCGTCGACCTCGGCGCGCGTGTCCTGGAGCAACCCGAGATGGTCGTACCCCGGGGATGCGATCGGCTTGGGGCTCTCCGCGAGCAGGATGAAGTCGCCCTGCGGACTGCCCGTGAGCATCACGTGACAGAGCTGGCCCACGACCTCGGTGTCGACGCCGGTCCAACCGAAGACGTCGCCGTAGAACGCGTCGACTTCTTTGCGGAAGACGTCGTCGAGAGTACCGATCGGGAACGTGAGCTCCATGTGGTTGAAGCGCATGGCGGCAGCGTACCTAGTTCGACTCGCGGTTGAGCGGGAAGTCGGCGAACACGCGCAGCTGTCCACGTTGGCGCCGGAGCACACTGCGCCACATGGCCTCGGGATCGCTCGACCACAGATCACCGGCATCGGCATCGACCACGAACCAACCGTCGGCCGCGAGCTCGTCCTCGAGCTGACCCGGACCCCATCCCGAATAGCCCGCGAACACACGAACCCGATCGACAGCGGGCGCGACTGCGTTCGGCGAGCGTTCGAGGTCGACCGTACCGAGCTCACCGAACAACGTCGCGAATCCATCGGGATCGCTGACCTCGCCTCGGCGCCGACCGAGACCGATCGCGGCTTCGGGCTGCACCGGCCCGCCCACGAACACCACCGCGGGCTCAGCCGCCAGCTCGGCCCACTCCGGCAACGGGTCGGCCAGCGCGTTCGCGCTCGGCCGATTCAGGACCACGCCGACCGCTCCGTCGTCGTTGTGGTCCAGCACGAGAACGACCGTCCGAAAGAAGTTCGGGTCCTCCATCTCGGGTGAGGCAACGAGCAGCTTGCCCTTCACGCGGCCCTACGTGAGGTCGAGGCTCAGCATGCGGATGGCGTTGCCGCGCACGATCTTATGGATGGTCTCGTCGTCGAGACCCGAGAACATCTTCTCGGCAACTTCCTTCGTGTCGGGCCACGTGGAGTCGGTGTGCGGGTAGTCGGTCTCGAACGTGATGTTGTCGACGCCAACCTCGTCGAGCGACCGCAGGCCGTGCTGGTCACGGAAGAAGCAGCCGAAGATCTGGCGGTAGTAGTACGTGGACGGCGGCTCGGGCACGATGTCGCGCACGCCACCCCACGCGCGGTGCTCCATCCACACGTCGTCGGCACGCTCGAGGATGTAGGGAATCCAGCCGATCTGGCCTTCGGAGTACGCGAGCCGCAGCTCGGGGAACCGCACGAGTACGCCCGAGAACAAGAAGTCGCTCATCGACGACATGGCGTTGCCGAACGACAGCGTGGCGGCGACTGCGCTTGGCGCGTCGGCGGATGTTGCCGGCATCTTGGACGACGAACCGATGTGCATGCACACCACCGTCTGGGTCTCGGAGCACGCGGCGAAGAACGGGTCCCAATAGCCAGAGTGGATGCTCGGGAGACCGAGATGCGGCGGGATCTCGCTGAAGCACACGGCGTGCACCCCGCGTGCTGCGTTGCGCCGCACTTCGGCGACGGCCGCGTCCACATCCCACAACGGAATGATGATGAGCGGGACGAGATGACCGCCACTGTCGCCGCACCACTCGTCGACCATCCAGTCGTTGTACGCAAGCACGCAGGCCATGCCGAGGTCGCGGTCGCTGGCTTCAAGGAACGTCTGGCCACAGAAGCGCGGGAACGTCGGAAACGACACCGACGCCTCCACGTGGTTCATGAGCATGTCCTCGACACGCGCCTTGGGCTCGTAGCAACCCGGTCGCATCTCGTCGTACGTGATCGGTGACAGCGTCATGTCGTCGCGGTCGAAGCCGACGGCTGCGACGTGCCGCTTGTGGGGCAGCACCTGACCGTCGAAGACCCAGCAGTCGGCCTGCGGCGCGTCGTCCGAGAACTCGAGCTCGTAGGTGCCGCCACCGACATGACGCATGTCCGCGAGGCCCTTGCGCTCGATGTGCGGCCCCGCGTCGCGAAACTTCTCAGGAAGCCACTGCTCCCAGACGTGGGCCGGTTCGACCACATGGTCGTCGACGCTCACGATCAACGGGATCAGGGGGGTCTCGACCGAGTCCACGAAGCTTCCCTTTCGCCCGGGGCGGCGGGCCAATCACACCTGACGGGTCGTCACATTATCCGGGTTCGCGAGAACACCGCCTCGGCGGTGCGCGTACCGTGCTCACGTGCCTCATGACCTCGTGCTCCGCGGCGGGACCGTCGTCGATGGGACCGGCACTGAACCGATGATCGCCGACGTCGCCATCAACGACGACCGCATCGTCGCGCTCGGGAGCGTCGACGGTCGCGGCCGGCGCGAGCTCGACGTGGAAGGGCGGCTGGTGACGCCCGGGTTCGTCGACATCCACACGCACCTCGACGCGCAGCTGGCGTGGGACCCGATCGGCTCGTCGTCGTGTTGGCACGGCGTGACCACCGTTGCTGTCGGGAACTGTGGCGTCACGTTCGCCCCGGTGCGCGCGCAGGACCACACCTACCTCGCCGAGATGATGGAGTCGGTCGAGGACATCCCGGCGCGCAGCATCCTCGAAGGGTTGCCGTGGAACTGGGAGAC
>JANOHN010000292.1:0-10885 GCA_031406505.1 Acidimicrobiia bacterium
GCAGTCCCGTCGGATTCGGCCGAGGCTGAGGCGCTGCGAAGAGACGTGTTGGATGTTCCCGAGCTCGCCCGACTCGACGAGCTCCCGCATGAGGCGGACCGCCGGCGAGTACAGGAACGTGTGACCCGGCATCGCGACGAGGCCGTTACGGTCGGCCGCCTCGATGATCTGCTCGGCTTCCTTGGACGTCGTCGCGAATGGCTTCTCGACGAGCACGTGGCGACCGCCGTTGAGCACGGTCATGGCTATCTCCGCGTGCGTCGATGGGGGAGTCGCGAGCAAGACGGCGTGCACGTTGTTGTCGTTCAGGAGCTGTTCCACGGTCGCGTACGTAGCGACGCCAGGGAACAACTCGCGTGCGCGTTCTTGGCATTCGGCGCTCGGGTCGGTGACGGCAACGAGATCGCATGATCGGCTGGCCGCAGTGTTGCGAGCGAGGTTTGCGCCCCAGTATCCGAACCCGACGACGCCGATACCGAAGCGGTCGGGCATCGCGCCAACTTAGCGAACGTTTGCTCGGTGCAGCCACTTGTGGAATACGAGCCGTTCGTTGTCGTCCGGGTGTGTGAGCAGTGAGCGCTCATAGGATCCAGGGATGGTGACACAGGCGCGAGCTGCCATCCTCGCGGTCGGAGCATGGATCCTCGCGCTGCTCGTCCCTGCGCCTTCGTTCTTGATGTTCGACGGCCTGCCGTTGCGCTCGACCGGCGAGATCGTGGTACTCGTGATCGCGTGTACGGCGCTCGCGAGCGGGCGATGCCGCTCTCTTGTCGCAGCCACCGCGCGTCGCGTCTCGTTCAAGACTGTGGCGGCGGTCCTGATCGTCGGCGTCGCGGTGACGGTCATCAAGGTGCTGTTGCTCGTGGCCGCACCCGTTGGTGGCTTTCGAGCCTGCTACACGAACCCGATTGTGCCGAGACCAGGAGGTGGATGCGAGCTGTCGTTCGACAACCCGTTCTCCCGCGACGCCACCCGCTTCGACGAAGTCATCGATTTCGGTCCGAGAACATCTGGCGATGCTGACCCCCGCTTGATCACGGGCAGCGACTGGAATCTCTCCTTCGAAAACGAGCTGCGGTTGAACGTCGTCACATCGGAGAGTGGGGGACTCAACATCGAACGTCTGCCGTTCTCGGCTCGCTGGGAGAGCGAGATCGACGTCGAGACGCGCGGATGGATACCAATCCGCTACGTCGGCGAAGGCAGTATGCGGATCGACGGGCAGACCACTGTTCTGGCTCCGTCGTATGGAAGCCCGCGCACACAGTTCGTGCGCGCACAGGCTGGCCTGCACGCGCTTCGCATCGTGTTCAGATTCGCCGACGAAGAGACCATGGCGATCGAAGACCTCGGACCGTATGCCTCCATTCGCATCGGCGACGTACGTGCGGACCGGACCGCCGGCTTCAACGATCTCTTGCGGCCGGCCTCACCCTCGTTCGGGTGGCAGCTCCTGGCGACGGTGGTTGATGCGTTGTTCATCGTCATCGGGGCGGCCCTCGTTGGTGCCTTGGTGTTCGCACATCGCGCTTCGTCGCGCCAGCTTCTTGCCGCTGGTCTCCTGGGAGTCGTGGCTGGGGTCATGGCCGGTCAGCACGGAGGTTTCGCAGCCGCGAGCCTCGCGATCGCACCGACTGTCGTCGCCTTCGTCGTCGTGGTCGTGGTGCTCATCTTCTTTCGCGTCGAGGACTTGCTCCTGATCGGTGGACTCGGCGCCGTGGCGCTCGCCGTGGACAGAGTGCTCACCTTGCTTCCCGACCTGCACTCCGTGATCTTTCGCCCTCGCGGGCAGGACTCGCTCAGCTACGAGTGGTTCGCGCGCCAGATCCTCGAGTCGGGATCATTGGAGGCAGGAGAGAAGGTCTTCTACTACCAACCCGGATTCCGGTATTGGGTGTTCGGCGGCCACGGTGTGTTCGGCGACAGCGATGCACTTCCCGCGGCGTTCGGGCTCGCCCTTGTCATCGCTGTGGTGGTCGTGGCGACTCGGTGGAGCGTCGGGCGCGCTCGCGAGGGTCGTGCCGTGCCCAGCACCAGCGCGTGCCTCGCGATCGCGATCGCATGCTCCGCACTGATCGTCGCGGTGACGTCAGAGCCCGTCTACAGCCTGGTCGTGGGCGGCGCGTCGGAGTATCCGACCTGGTTCTTGATGCCCTTGATCCTCGTGCTGCTGTTCGGCCGGCCGACGTTGCCGCGTTGGATCCTCGGCGGTGCGGGCTTGGCCGTGACCGTCGTGTTCCGACCGAATCAAGGAATCGCCGCGTTGTTCCTCATCGCAGTGTTCGCGATGTGGCAGATCAGGCGTGATCGTCGGCGCACACTCATCTGCCTCGGCGTTTTCTTCGGGATCATGCTCCTGCCCGCGCTGCACAACCTTGTGTATGGCGGCCAGCTCGAGCTCCTTCCGACCGGTGCCTCGTCGGTGGAGGATCTGAAGCTCGGACGCCTCTTCGATGTCTTCAGCGACGGGAGCGTCATCACGATCCTCCGCGACAAGCTCGCCGCGCTCCTCTACCTCACTCCTCGGGAGGAGCTCAACCCTGCGCTCGGCACGGCCATCCTCGCGATCCAGATCACCTGGATCGCGACCGTCGTGCGGGCGTTCCGTCGGCGGCGGACCATTGCTTGGTACGTGTGGTGGATCCTCGGGTGGCCGCTGACCTACGCCATCCCGTTCATCTCGTACGACGTCTACATCTACTACCCACGCCACATCATGGCGATCTACGTCGCCGCGGCTGCTTCCATCATCTTCGTGGAGTCCCGGTACCTCGCGGCCGCACACGATCGACCCGATGCCGCGGGCGTCACCAAGTCTGGGGCCGGTTTGGGCCTCCACTAGGCTGACGATGTCATGCGTGTCCTCGTAACCGGTGGTGCCGGGTACATCGGGTCGCATCTCGTCGGCGCCTTGTGCGGCGAAGGCCACGAGGTGCGGGTCCTCGACAACCTCTCGACCGGCAAAGCCTCGAACCTTGGCGATCACCTCGACGACGTCCATCTCGTCAATGGCTCGATCCTCGACGCCGACCTCGTGTTCAGCGAGGTGGAGCAGGCCCAGATGGTGTTCCATCTCGCCGCGAGCGTCGGCGTGCGCCACATCGTCGACGATCCTCTCTCCTCGATCCTCGTCAACACGAGCGGCACCGAGAACGTGCTGAGCGCGTGCTTCAAGTTCTGGCGCAAGGTCCTCGTCGCCTCCACGTCGGAGGTCTACGGGAAGACTTCGAAGGTTCCAATGCACGAAGACGACGACCGGGTGCTGGGTCCAACGACGGTGCACCGGTGGTCCTACTCCACGGCGAAGGCCATTGACGAGCACCTGGCGTTTGCGTACTCGGCGAATCGCTTGCCGATGGTCATTGTGCGGTACTTCAACTCCTACGGACCTCGCCTCGACGAACGCGGGTACGGATCGGTGGTGGCGAACTTCCTCCGTCAGGCGCAGAGCGGCGACCCGATCACGGTCCACGGCGACGGCGGCCAGAGCCGGTGCTTCACGTACGTTGACGACACGGTGCGAGGAACGATGCTCGCCGCGTTCACGCCCGAGGCGGAGGGACGCGTGTTCAACCTCGGAGCGACACGGGAGACGACGATCCTCGAGCTCGCCGAGATGATCAAGCACGCGGTCGGGTCGAACGCGCCGATCCAGCCGACGTCGTACGAGAGCTACTACGGACCCGGCTTCGAGGACACCCGTCGTCGGGTGCCCGACATCACGCGCGCCCGCGAGATCCTCGATTGGGCGCCCGAGGTCACGCTCGAAGACGGGCTGGCCCGCACGATCGAGTGGTGGCAGAAGACCGATGGCTGACGACTTCGGCGGGCGTGTCGCGTCGCGCGATCTGGTGATCGGTGTCGTCGGTCTCGGGTACGTCGGCTTGCCGCTCTCCATCTCCTATGCCGAGTCGGGATTCCGCTCGGTGGGATTCGACATCGATCCTGAGCGCGCGGCCGCGCTGAACCGCGGTTTGAGCCACATCGACGATGTCTCGTCGGAGCGCGTGTCCGCGATGATCGCCGCCGATCGGTTCTCGGCGACGGCGGTGACCGAGCCACTCGGTCACGCCGACGTCATCTTCATCTGCGTTCCGACGCCGTTCGACAAGGCCAAAGTTCCCGATCTGTCGTTCGTGCGCGCGGCAACCCATGCGGTTGCCGAGATCCTCAAGCCGGGGATGCTCATCGTGTTGCAATCCACCACCTACCCCGGTACCACCACGGAGATCGTCCAGCCGATGTTGGAAGAGCGTGGTTTGCGCGCCGGCGTCGACTTCCACCTGGCGTTCTCGCCCGAGCGCGTCGACCCCGGCAGCACGAGCTGGACCGTGCACAACACGCCCAAGGTGGTCGGTGGTCTCACGCCGGCGTGCACAGCGCAAGCGTGCGCCCTGCTCGAGGCAGTGATGGACGATCCCGGCCTGGTGCACCCGGTCGGCAGCCCGGCGACTGCAGAGATGTCGAAGCTGCTCGAGAACACATATCGCGCGGTCAACGTCGCTCTCGTCAACGAGTTGGCGATGCTCTCGCACGAGATGGGCATCGACACGTGGGAGGTCATCGACGCCGCGGCAACCAAGCCGTTCGGCTTCGAGGCGTTCTACCCTGGCATCGGTCCGGGAGGTCATTGCATCCCGGTTGATCCTCATTACCTCTCGTGGAAGGCGCGCGAGTTCGACTTCCAGACCAAGTTCATCGAGGTCGCTGCCGATGTGAACTCCGGCATGGCGCGGTACGTCGTCGGCCGCGTGCAAGCGATGATGAACCGCCACGGTCGCATCCTGAATGGCGCCAAGGTGCTGTGCCTCGGCGCGGCCTTCAAGCCCGGCGTGAGCGACGTGCGCAACTCGCGCGCGATCCGAGTGATGGAGCTGCTCGAGCACGACGGCGCGCACGTCGAGTACGCGGACCACCACGTTCCCGCGCTCACGCTCGGCGGAACGCAGCGCAAGTCGTTCCCGCTGTCCGACGTCGCGACCGCAGGTTTCGACGTGGGCGTAGTGCTCGTCGGCAGCGCCGACTGGCCGTTGGACGAGCTTGACGACGCCGGCGTGCCGGTGTTCGACGCGGTGAACGCGGGTGGCCGAGGGGGTCGCCTTCGTGAGCGCCTCTGAGTCGACGCCCCGGGTCGCGGTCCTCGGCTGCGGGTACTGGGGCCGCAACCTCGTTCGAGTCTTCGATGAGCTCGGTGCGCTCGCAGCAGTCCACGACCCCGACCCCGCAACCGCCGCGGAGATGTCCGAAGCCTACGGTGTCGTCGCCCGCTCACTCGACGAGATTCTCGGGGATCCCGACATCGATGCCCTGGCGATTGCCGCGCCTGCCGTGCGGCATGCGGAGGTAGCGTCGCTCGGGCTCGCCGCTGGGAAGCACGTGTTGGTCGAGAAGCCCCTCGCGCTTCACGTCGCTGACGCCGAGCGGTTGTGCGACGAGGCGGATGCCGCGCAGCGAGTGCTCATGGTCGGGCACCTGTTGCGCTATCACCCCGCGTTCCTCCGTCTTGCGGAGCTCGTGAGCGAAGGAGCACTGGGTCGACTCGAGTACTTGTACTCGAACCGCTTGAACTTGGGTCGGTTCCGCCGCGAGGAGAACATCCTCTGGAGCTTCGCTCCCCACGACATCTCCACGATCCTGGCGCTGGTCGGTAGCGAGCCAAGTCAAGTGAACGCGGTGGGCTCGTGGCCACTGCACCGAGAGGTCGCTGACGTGACCACGACGCATCTCCTCTTCCCCGGGGGAGAGCAGGCGCACGTGTTCGTGTCCTGGCTCCATCCGTTCAAGGAGCAGAAGCTCGTCGTCGTCGGCGACCGCGGGATGGCGGTCTTCGACGACCGTGAACCCTGGGAATCGAAGCTCATGCTCTTCGGGCATCGAGTGGAATGGCGTGATGGTTTGCCTCAGCCGGTGCGTGCAGACGGGGAGCCGATTCCGCTCAAGGCTGACGAGCCGCTCGAAGCCGAGGCACGGCATTTCATCGAGTGCGTCGCCACCGGCGCCACGCCACGGACCGACGGCCGCGAAGGCGTGCGCGTCTTGCGCGTCTTGGAATCTGCTGAGCGGTCGCTCAGTGAGGGGCTCGGGCGTATGAGTGCAACGCACCCAGCGAACCACGGAGATGACGTGGTGATCCACGAGAGCGCATATGTCGACGAGCCGGCCGAGATCGGCGCGGGCACGCGGATCTGGCACTTCAGTCACGTGCTCGCCGGCAGCCGCGTCGGTCGCGACTGCAGCATCGGTCAGAACGTGGTGATCGGTCCCAACGTGACCGTCGGCGACCGCTGTCGCATCCAGAACAACGTGAGTGTGTACGAAGGCGTGACACTCGAAGACGGCGTGTTCTGCGGCCCGTCGTGTGTGTTCACCAACGTGGTGAACCCACGAGCCGAGGTCTCGCGCAAGGATGAGTTCCGAGCGACGCGCGTCGGGCGCGGCGCCACGATCGGAGCGAACGCCACGATCGTCTGCGGCCACGACATCGGGGAGTACGCCTTCATCGCCGCAGGTGCGGTGGTCGCGGCCGACGTGCCGCCGTTCGCGCTGATGGCGGGAGTGCCGGCGCGCCGAATCGGTTGGATGAGCCACGAGGGTGAGCGCCTCGGCGCCGACCTCGTCTGCCCGCGGTCAGGTCGGCGCTACCGCGAGACCGCGGCCGATGGTCTCGAGGAGATCTCGGCCGGATGACCACGACCTCGTCGGTCGAGCCCATGGAGTTCATCGACCTGCGGGCACAGCGACGGCGCCTCGGCGATCGCGTCGATGCTGCCATCGCCCGAGTGCTCGAGCACGGGCACTTCATCATGGGTCCGGAGGTGGGCCAGCTCGAAGCGCAGCTCGCTGAGTACTGCGGCGTCACGCACGCGATCACGTGCTCGAGCGGCACCGACGCGCTCCTCATGGCGCTCCTCGCGCTGGGCATCGGTCCCGGCGACGCGGTCATCGTCCCGACGTTCACGTTCGCGGCAACCGCCGAGGTCGTCGCCTTGGTCGGAGCTACGCCAGTGTTCGCCGACGTCGAGGCCGACACCTGCAACCTGTCCGCGGCCAATCTTCCTAGCGCGCTGCACGTCGCGCGCGCGTCGGGCGCCACACCGCGGGCGGTGATCGCGGTCGATCTCTACGGCCAGCCCGCGAACTACGACGAGATCGAGGCCTTCTGCTCGGAGTACGAGCTCGTGCTGATCGCCGATGCGGCGCAGAGCTTTGGTGCGACCTGGGGCGGCCGTCGTGTGGGCTCGATCGGTGATGTCGCCTGCACGAGCTTCTTCCCAGCCAAGCCCCTCGGCTGCTACGGCGACGGCGGCGCGGTGTTCACCGACAACGACGAGCTCGCCGCAGTGCTGCGGTCACTGCGCGTGCACGGGCAGGGCACGCACAAGTACGACAACGTGCGGGTTGGGTTGAATGGTCGACTCGACACCATCCAGGCGGCGATCCTCCTCGAGAAGCTCGCGATCTTCGATCATGAGCTGAAGGCACGAGAGGGCATCGCGTCGCGCTACCAAGACGCGCTGGCAGGCGTCGTCGAGCTTTCGACGGTGCGACCCGAGGCATCGAGTGCGTGGGCGCAGTTCACCGTGGTCGTCGACGATCGCGACCGGTTCGCAGCGGGGCTTCGCGACAACGGAGTTCCCACGGCGATCTACTACCCCCGCCCGCTGCATCTCCAGCAGGCGTATGCGGACTACCCGCGCGCGTCCGATGGACTGCGCGTCAGCGAGCAGCTCGCGGATCGCGTGCTGTCCCTTCCGATGCACCCGTACCTGGATCCGGAGGCCCAGGACCGCGTGATCACGGCGGTGCGGCGCGCAATGGGCGACGGGTAGCGGGCGCGTGCGAAGATGGGTCTTCCACGACCGCGCGAGGTGACCAAATGGCGGGTGATCCCGCGCTCGACGCCAGCAACCTTGACTTCTGGGACGAGCTCTGCGGCACGACGCTCGCCTCAATGGTGGGGGTGACGGGCCGAACCCCTGACGACCTTCGTCGCTTCGACCATGCGTACCTCGACTTCTACCCATACCTCCTCGAGTACGTGCCGAAGAATCTGGCCGGGACCCGTGTGCTGGAGGTGGGACTCGGCTACGGCACCCTCGGTGGCGCGCTCGTGGATCGCGGCGCGTCGTACACCGGCGTCGACATCGCCACCGGACCGGTCGACATGATGAGGCACCGCATCGCGCTCTCAGGCCGCACCGGTGAGTGCGATGCGCGACAAGCGTCGGCCCTCGCCCTCCCGTTCCCCGATGCCGAGTTCGACGCCGTGTACAGCATTGGCTGCCTCCACCACACCGGCGATCTCCCCCTCGCAATCAGCGAGGTCCGTCGCGTCCTTCGCCCTGGGGGTCGGGCCGTCGTGATGGTGTACGACCGCCTGGCTGCACGACGTGTCTTCCGTGCGCCGTTCCGCGCCGCGGCTCGCCTCTTCCACCGGAACAGCGACGAGAAGATGCGCGCCATGTACGACAAGGACAGCGAAGGGCGGGCGGCACCGCACACCGACTTCGTCTCAGCCAGCGAGGCGCGCCGTCTGTTCGCGGGCTTCAGCTCGGTGCAGATCCAACGAAGAAACCTCTCGGTACCCTATGTACCGCGCGGGCCGATCCACATGGCGCGTCGCGCGCTACTCGCAACCCGCATTGACCAGTTCATCGGTCTCAACCTCTACGTCCAAGCGGTTGCTTGATGGAGACGCTCGATGCGGTCTTGGTCCTGTATCACCACTATCCCGGCGTCAACGCACCGACGATCATGGATCACGCCCTGTCGTTCGAGCGGCACTCGCGCTACCCGGTTGTCTCGCTGAACACCGACGACGGGTACCCGTCGGCGCTCGACGACCTGCGGTTCAAGGTCATCGTGATCCACTACTCGTTGTTCCCCGGCCCCAAGTACGTGTTCGGCCCTGGCTTCCTGCGTTATCTCGAGCGCGCGGCTGAGAGCACGAAGGTCGTCTTCTTCCAGGACGAGCATCACAACTGCGCGCAGCGCTACGGCTTCATCGACACGAACGGCATCGAGGTCGTGTATAGCCTGCTCGAGGCGCCGTACCGCGACGACGTGTACCGCAAGCACACGTCAGCAGCCACCGTGCGCTCCACACTCACGGGATACGTCAGCGACGACCTGGTCGCGCGATCGGCTGACCTCGTTGTTCCCGATGCCGATCGCACGATCGATGTGGGATACCGGGCCCGACGGCTCTCGTACTACATGGGTCGGGCGTCGCAAGAGAAGCACGAGATCGGTGAGCGCTTCGTGGATCGTGCCGACGGGCGCGGCCTGAAGCTCGACATCGCGACCGGCGAAGACAGCCGCATCTACGGCGATGCGTGGTACCGGTTCGTCGCCAACTGCCGCGGCGTGCTCGGCACCGAGGCGGGTACGTCGGTCTTCGATCTCGACGGTACCGCGCAGGTGCGGGTGGCGAACCTGCTCGCGGCCGAGCCCGGCCTCGACTTCGAAGCTGTCGAACAGCGAGTGCTCCACGAGTACGAGGGCAAGATCCCGTACCGAACGGTGAGCCCGCGACACTTCGAAGCCGCTGCGTTTCGCGTCGTGCAGATCCTGTACGAAGGCCGATACAACGACATCCTCGAACCCGATGTGCACTACCTCGCGTTGAAGAAGGACTGGTCGAACTTCGACGACGTCATGGCCCGATTCGGGGATCCGGCGGTTCGAGCAGCGATCACCGAGCGCGCGTACGAGGACCTGATCGCGTCGGGGAAGTACTCATACCGTGCGTTCGTCGCGGACTTCGACGATCATCTCGCCGAGCTCGGCATTCGCGCCGGAGGCTTGAGCGACAGTGAAGCTCGGGCAGTGCGGACGCGCATTGCGCGTGGTCGCACGTTGCGCGTTGCGGTCGCGCGGCTCCGGACGGTGCGGTCGCGCCCGTTCCCCGGTCGGCGTGCGTTGGGAAACGTGTACCGATGGCTCCGACGTCGACCGGCGGGCGCCTGACGCGTCACGGCGGCTTGCGTGATCCGCGAGGTGCCCGCTTCTCGAGAGGGATTCCTACGAGGTGAAGTAGGCGCGCTTCTTCGTGCTCCCAGGTGAGCTCTTCGCGCAGCTTGGCCACCGCCGCACGAGCAACCGCAGGGCCGGCGTTGTCTTCGAGCAGTTCGCGCGCGCCTTGAACGATCGAGTCGGCGTCAGCGAAGTTGACCGCGACGCCTCCCGAGCCGGCGATGTTGCGAAGCTCTGGCAAGTCTGCAGGCACGACGAGCGGGAGGCCGGCGGCGATCGACTGGAAGAACCCGTTCTGGAGCGAAAATCGAGTGTTCGGCTCGGTCGCGATGTACGGCACGAAGGCAGCGTCAGCCGACGCGATGAACGGCACCACTTCAGTGGGCTCGACGGCACCGGTGGCATGCACGCGCGTCATGAGACCGCTCGGGATTCGTCCGGCGAGTCGATCCGAGTGACCACGACCGACGAACGCTACGTGGACATCCTCGGGCAGCGCTTCGAGCGCGCTCACCACCTGCTCGACGGCCATGTGAGGCTTCGCATTGCCGACCACGACGAAGAGCCGAACGCTGGGCGCGAGGTCGAGGCGGGTGGGGGTGGAGAGCGTCGCGAGCGCGCGCAGAAGGTGCACGACGTCTTCCACCAGCGAGTTGAGGTCGATCGGGCGGGGTGCAATCTCGCCCCGGCCGGCGTACACGAGGAGCTGGCGCGCGAGCTCCGTGGCGCGGTCGGCCGCGGCGCTCACGGCGAGTGCGCGGTCGCGGAGCGGCGAATCCGGGGGCAGGCGGTCGAGCAGCAGCTCGATGTTCCCGACGATCGGTGTGAGGAGATTCGAGAAATCGTGCGCGATGCCTCCCGCCAGGAGGCCGAGGCTCTCCAGGCGTTCGGTGCGGTGCAGGAGCTCTGC
>JANOHN010000107.1:0-13241 GCA_031406505.1 Acidimicrobiia bacterium
GCGGCCGGCGGTGAGCAGGACTACCTCGCGATGGTCGTGGCCACCGAGGAGCTGTCGTGGGGATCGCTCGGCATCGGCGGATCGCTCATCACGCGGCCCGAGATCCTCACGCGCGCCATCGTGCGGGGCGGCACCGACGAGCAGAAGCAGCGCTGGCTCCCGCGCATCGCGAGCGGTGAGCTGATGGTGGGCGTGATGGTCACCGAGCCCGATTACGGCTCCGACGTCGCCAACATCAAGGTGGCCGCCACGCCCGTCGACGGCGGCTACGCCCTCAACGGCGTGAAGACGTGGGCGACGTTCGCCGGCCGGGCGAATGTGATCATGCTGCTCGCACGCACCGACCCGGATCGCGCGAGCTCGCACCGCGGCTTGTCGCTGTTCGTCGTCGACAAGGAGCCGGCACCCGGTCACTCGTTCGCATTCGACCAACCCGGCGGCGGGAAGATGGAAGGGCGCGCGATCGACACCATCGGCTACCGAGGCATGCACTCGTACGAGGTCGCGTTCTCCGATTGGGTCGTGCCCGCCGAGAACCTCGTGGGCGGTGAAGCCGGCAAGGGGCAGGGCTTCTACCTCCAGATGGAGGGCTTCGAGAACGGCCGCCTCCAGACGGCTGCCCGCGCGGTCGGCGTGATGCAGGCCGCGTTCGACGAGGGCTTTGCGTACGCGCAGGACCGAACCGTGTTCGGCCGGTCGGTGTTCGACTACCAGTTGTCGCAGGTGAAGCTGGCCCGCATGGCGGCGCTCATCCAGGCGGGACGTCAGTTCTCGTACGCCGTCGCCCGGCGCATGGGCCGTGGCGAGGGCACCCTCGAGGCCTCCATGGTGAAGGCGTACGTGTGCCGCGCCGCAGAGTGGGTGACGCGCGAGGCCATGCAGCTCCACGGCGGGATGGGCTATGCCGAGGAGTTCCCGGTGTCGCGCTACTTCGTAGATGCGCGCGTGCTGTCGATCTTCGAAGGCGCCGACGAGACCCTGTGCCTCCGAGTCATCGCAAGGCGCCTGGCGGAACAGGCTCTCGAGGCCTGAGCCCGCCTTAGCCGAGCTCCTTGAGCTCTTCGATGGCCTCGGCGTGGTGATCGAGCAGCTCGTTGATCGCACGGAGTGAATCGTCAACGCTCCCGACGAGCGGGCTACCGGCCTCGATCGCGGCTTGGCCGATCCGGTCGCCCGTGCGCTCGATGTCGGCGATGCGATAGCGCAACCCGAGCAGTGCCTTGTGACGCGGCTTGACCGGCAGCTTCGATGCGAGCACGAGCTGATCGTCGATCGCGCGTGCAGTCGCGGAGAGCCGGTCGCAGAGTCCCTCGTAGCCCGCGGTCGGCACGCCGCGCTTGCGCGCTTCAGCCACGGTGTGCCGCGTGCGATCGACCGACCGATGCATGCGGCGGTGCAGATCGGCGCCGACGCTCTGCGATGTCTGCCACTTCAGCGGCACACCGGGACGCCGGCGAGCCATTCGCCAGGCGAACCCGCCACCGGCGACGACGACGGCGACCAGCACCACTTCCATCGCTACTCCCGCTCTCGGCCCTGCAGCAGTCAGGCTACTGCCGCCCCGGATCTCCCACGCACGCGTTCACCATCTCGCCGATGCCCTCGATCGTCGTGCGTACAATCTGTCCCGGTTGGAGGTACACGGGCGGCGTGCGCGCATCGCCGATCCCGGCCGGTGTGCCCGTGCTGATCACATCGCCGGGCTGCAATGTGGTGATGGTGCTGATGTACGCCACGCACTCGGCCGGACCGAACACGAGATCGGACGTGCGCCCGTCCTGCATGACCTTGCCGTCAACTTCGCAGCGCAACGCGAGGTCGACGTTGGCATCGAGCTCGTCGGGAGTGACGAGCGCGGGGCCGAGCGGAGTGCTGCGCTCCCACGTCTTGCCCTGGAGCCATTCGAGCGTGCGCCGCTGCCAGTCGCGCATCGTCACGTCGTTACAGATCGTGTAGCCGGCGATCGCCGCGAGCGCTTCGTCGAGCGTGGCCCGGCGCACGGGCCGACCGATCACGATCGCGAGCTCGACCTCCCAGTCGCAACGATCCGACTCGGGCGGCAACACGATCGGGTCGCGCGGGCCCACGAGCGCATCGGGGAACTTGGCGAAGAGGGTTGGGTACTCAGGGACCTCTCGGCCGGTCTCCCGGACATGACCTGCGTAGTTGAGACCGAGGCAGAAGAACTTCGAGGGCCGGGGCACAACGGGAGCCAGATCCACGTCGGCCAGCGAATGCTCGGCTACCGGTTCCGCAGCCCCGGCACCGTCCACCCCGACGTCCGCGAGCAACGTCCCGACGTCGGCATGCGCGAGCTCGAGCACTCGGTCACCGTCGACCCGCCCGGCGCGCGTCCCTCCGTCGACCCGGATCGTGACGAGGCGCACTGCTCGATTGGGCTTGTGCTAGCTGCTGCGCTTTATGCCGGCGCGCTCGCCGCGGGACACGAACTTCGTGGCCATCTTGCGGCTCGCCTCGTCGATCATCTCGTCGCCGAACATGACCGCGCCCTTGCGCTCGCCGGTGCCGCCTTCGGTGGTGGCCTTCTCGTACGCCTCAAGGATGTCGAACGCGCGGTCGTACTGCTCTTGTGTGGGCGTGAAGACCTCGTTGATCACCGGCACCTGATCGGGGTGCAGGGCCCACTTCCCGTCGAAGCCGAGGATGCGACTGCGCATGGAGTAGTCGCGCAGCGCGTCGAGCTCGCGAATCTTGAGGTACGGACCGTCGATCACTTGCAGACCGTTCGCGCGGCCCGCCATGAGGATCTTCGAGAACACGTAGTGGAAATGGTCGCCGGGGTACTCGGGAATCTGCACGCCGCCGGTGAGCACGGGCATCTCGGTGGATGCGGAGAAGTCGGCCGGTCCGAACACGATCGTCTCCAAGCGCGGTGACGCGGCGCAGATCTCCTCGACGTTGATGAGGCCGCGCGCCGTCTCGATCTGCGGCTCGATGCCGACCTTCGACTGCCGGCCAGTGGCCTGCTCGATCTGCGTGAGCAGCATGTCGAGCGCTTGCACCTCGGCCGCCGACTGCACCTTCGGGAGCATCAGCTCGTCGAGGCGCTCCGACGCGTTCTCCACCACTTCGATCACGTCGCGGTAGGTCCACTCGGTGTCCCACGCGTTCACGCGCACGCACAGGACGGTGTCGCCCCAGTCCTGCTCGTTGATGGCCTTCACGACGTTGACGCGCGCGGCCTCCTTCTCGAGTGGCGCCACGGCGTCCTCGAGGTCGAGGAAGACCATGTCGGCTCCCACCCCGGGCGCCTTGCCGAGCATCTTGGGGCTCGACCCGGGTACCGCAAGGCAGGCTCGACGCGGAAGGTGACGGCTGCGCTCAGACATGACACCAACCGTATAGGTACGCTCGATTCGTGGCCCAACCCGAGCTCGCGGAGCTCGCCGACGGCGTCTGGACCTGGCTCCAGCCCGGCGGGGAGTCGGGGGTGGCCAACGCCGGCGTGATCGCCGACGACGACGGCCTCACGCTCGTCGACACTCTCATGGTGCGCTCCCAGTGGGAGCCGTTCGCCGAAGCGGTGACGGCGCTCGATCGCACGGTGAAACGAGTGGTCCTCACGCACGCCCACGTCGACCACGTGGGCGGCACCGGCATGTTCCGCAACGCCGCGGTGTACGGCTCACCGGTGACGAGCGACCTCCTCGATCAGCCGATGGCGCTCGAGGCCTACAAGGCGTTCATGCCCGCGTTCGCCGATGAGTTCGACGAGCTCGCCGAGCTCGGCACGCGGCCGGTCAGCCATCTCGTGGATGGCCCGGCCGAGCTCACGCCGCGCGTCGAGCTGCTCCCCGCAACCGGTCACACGCCGGGCGATGTGATGGTGCTCGTCGCCGACGCCGACATCCTGTTCGCCGGCGACTTGTGCTTCTTCGGTGTGACACCGCTCGCGTTCCAAGGCGATCCGGCCACATGGGCGAACGTGCTCGATGCCATCGCCGAGCTCGCCGACACGATCGTGCCCGGCCATGGGCCGGTCGGCGGCGAGCGCGAGGTTCGCGACCTCCAGGCCTATCTCCGCCACTGTGTGGCCGGCGAGATCCCCGCGGGTCCATGGGACGATTGGCTCGAACGGGAGCCGCGCGACGCGATCAACATCGAGCGAGCCGGGCTCTTGAAGCGCCGACGCGACGAGATCCCGCCGAGCATGTTGAAGGCGATCGGCCTCGGCTGACGCCGACGCGCTACTTCACGTTGGCGCGGAGGAACTCGATCGCTCGTTGATTCGCCGTCGCGCTGTGCTCGGCGTGGAAGACCTCGGGGCGGTGGTGGTTGGTGAACGCGTGCTCCGCGCCGGGATAGATGAAGAGCTCGACCGTCTTGCCGAGCCCCTGCAGCTCGGCCTCGAGCTTCTTCACCTGCTCCGGGCTCGCGAAGTCGTCGTTCTCCGCGTAGTGACCCTGCACCGGTGCCTGCAGCAGCGAGTAGTCAGGCTGCGCGGCGGGCCACGGGATCACGCCATAGAACGGCACGACGGCGGCAACGTCGTCGGGGCGCAGCGTGCCGAGCCACAACGCGAGACCGCCACCCATGCAGAACCCGATCACACCCACCTTCTTCGAGATGACCGCGGGGTTCGCCTGGAGCGACCCGATCCCGCCGGCCATATCCTTGGCCGCCTGCTCGATGTTGAGCGCCATCATCAGCTTCGTGGCTTCGTCGGGCTCGGTCGTGACCGTGCCACGGTAGAGATCGGGCGCGAGCGCCACGAAGCCCTCCTCCGCAAGGTGGTCGCAGACCTCTTTGATCTGGTCGTTCAGGCCCCACCACTCCTGGATGACCAGCACCGCAGAGCCGCGGCCGGACCCAGGGGTGGCGAGATACCCGCTCCCCTGCGAGCCGTTGGACGGAAACTCGATGACCGGCACGGCGCGCAGCGTACGCTCCTGCGCCATGGCGAAGAACCCCGACCCGGAGCTCAAGCTCACGACCAGTGCGGGCGTCACGCGCACGCTCGACGACTGGTCGACCATGTTCAACCTCTGCTTCGTCGTGCTCCCGGCGCGCACTGAGGCGGCCGCGTGGGTGCCCGTCGGGATGCGCCTCTTCTCGGTCTTCGGCGATGCCGACTGCCGGTTCGCCTTCGTGGTCGCCGGCCCCGAGGCGGTCGCGAAGCGGCTGCTCGGTCCCACGGAGTCGGAGGTGGTCACGTTCGTCGACCCCGACCTCGAGCTCGTGAAGAGCCTCGGGCTCGAGCGGCTGCCAGCCTTCGTGTTGCTGCGCCAGGACACCACGCTGGTGACCTCGAGCGAGGGGTGGGACCCGAAGGACTGGCAGCGCGTGGCGCGCGAGACCGCGCGAGTGGAGGCGTGGACGGTCCCCGAGGTGGCGAAGCCTGGCGATCCGGCCCCGTTCCCGGGCTGGCTTACGGGATGACGAGCATCCCGAGCTCGGCCTCGAGCTGCGGGCGCGGCTTGGCCCCGAGCGAAGAGCGCTCGAGGTGGCCGTTGCGGAACATGGCGATCATCGGGATGCTCTGCACCTCGTACTGCTGCGCGAGCCCGGGTTCCTCGTCGATGTTCACCTTCACGACCTTGTAGGAGCCCTCACGCATCGCAGCGATCTGCTCGACGATCGGCGACACCTGTCGGCAGGGCTGGCACCACGGCGCCCAGAAGTCGACGATGACCGGCAGCTCGGACCGCAGCACCTCAGGCTCCCATTGCGCGGTCGTAACCGGCTTCACGAGTGGCTCAGGCGGGGGCTCAGGCAGCGGCTCGCTCGGGCGCTCGCCCGCGCTCACCGCCAGCAGCCATTCATGCACCTGCTGCACGCTCTCCATCGCCACCTGATGTTCCATCGGGTACTCGCTGTACACGACGGGCACATCGTGCTCGACGAGCGTGGCCGCGAGCGCGCGCCCGCGCTCCACGGGGAGCAAAGGGTCGCGGGTGCCGTGCTGCACGATCACGGGGATGCTGGCGGCGGCTTCCCAGTCGAGATCCAGACCGTCGACGTCGGGGAGGTACGCGCTCATCACGACAACACCCGCAGGGTGGGCCCGCTCGCTGCGGCGCAGACCGAGCGCAGCGGCGAGCGCGCCGCCTTGTGAGAAACCGGCAACGATGGCTTCCGATCGCAGCTTGTCGTTCGCGGCGCACACTTCGTCGAGCAGGTCGTCGAGCGCGTCGACCGCGCCGAGGAACGACGAGTCGGCGCCACCCCCGCCACTCGTCACGGCCTCCATGCCGTACCAGGCGAATCCCGGCGGAGCCGCGATCGGGCCGCGCGGGAGCACGGTGAGGAACCGGCCCTCAGGGTCGAGATACGGCAGCAAGCCGCCGAGATCGTTCTCGTCGGCACCCATCCCGTGGATGAGGAGCAGCACGCGCGCCGCGCTGGGCGTGCCGACGACATTGTGAATCAGCGTCATGAGGCTCCGAATCTCGCTCGCCGCGCCAGCCCCGATGATGGCACGCTCACACAGTGGCGTTGAACGTCCCCGTCGCGGAGGACGCCAGCTAGCCGAGCGCCACGCGCTGCGGCGTCTCGTGCAACGTGCCCGCACGTGTCTTGTAGCGGAGGCGCCCGTTGGGGTCGACGACCGCCCACGCGAGCTGGTCCACATCGTTGAGCTCGGAGCCGAGCTGACTGAGCGCATCGTTCGGCGTGAGCCCCACCGATCGAAGTGCGTGCGGGATCCACTTCCCATCCGCCGCGACGGTCACACTCGCTCCATCGAGCAGCCGTTGGACGCGGGGAAAGCGGACGCGGACGCGACCGACGATCACGTTCGTCGTCACGAGGGTGACCGCGGAGATGAGACCGCCGACCAACGACGTGTCCGGACCGACCATCGAGTTCTGGACGGCGTTCGCGATCAGGATCATCACGACGATGTCGGTGGTGGTGACCTGGCCGAGCTCGCGCCGTCCCCCGAACCTCAGCAACGCGAGTACTACCGCGTAGACGAGGAACGAGCGCAGGACGATCTCGCCGGCTGTCTCCAAGCTGATGTTGAACATGTAGCCAGTATGACGACCTGCTCAGAAGAGGAAGTTGATCTCCTCGATGACGCGGCGCCCGAGCACTTCGTCACCCTCGATGAGCACACGCCCGTCACTCAACGTTGCCGCCGGGTCCAGCCGACCGCACGCGAGCCGAGCGAACGTCTCGGTGTCGGTGGCAATGCGGGTGGTCGCGCCATTCTTTGGAAGCGCGCCCAGCATCTTCGCCCGCCCACCCTCCACCCCGATCGCAAACGATCGAGCGAGGGGCCCGTCGAGATCGAACCCGACCGTCGCTCCATCCGGTGCGCCGGCGCGCTTGCCCACGATGAACGGCATCGTGGTTACCACCCGTTCGAGCGACAACGCGGCGACGGGGCTGTCGAGATCACCCGGCATGTCCACGGCGCGGCGCATGTCCTGCTCGTGGACCCACGAGTCGAAGATGCGGAACGGGAGGAGGTCTCGCACCGTCCCCGGCCCGACGGGAGTCCACGACTCGGCGCCGAAGTCGTCCGGTCCGAAGTCATGCAGCTGTGCGAGTCGGGCGGCGATGATCTCGCGGAACTCGTGCAGCACGCCCGCACCGCTAACCCCGCGTCGCGAGTCGACGAACACCTCGTTCCTGCGACCCACGTCGTTCTTGACGTGCTCGAGCCCGTCCGGGACGGAGTGCTTCGGTTCCGGCCGACCGAGGAGCATCGCCTCGAGCCCGGCGATGTGCACCAAGTTGTCTTGCACGCTCCAGCCCGGCACTTCGGTGGCGGTCTTCCAGTCGGCCTCCGACAGGCTCAAACCAAGGTCGGTCATCGATCCCCAGACCTCGGACAAGCGCGCCACGAGCTCCTGGTCTTCGTTGATCTCCGGCGTCACGCTCAGCTCCCCTCTCCTGCTGCGCGGCGATGCTCGCGCAGCTCCAACGACGTCACGGTGTGGTCCGGCCCCTTCACGACGACGCAGTCGGCCAGGGCTCGGCTCGGCGCGATGTGCTGGAGCAGGTTGACGCGGTTGACGCCGCGCCACACTTGCCGCGCGAGCGCATCGATCTCGGCCGGGCTCCGGCCCAGGAACTGACGGTAGAACGACGCTTCGTCGGTCGCGGCCTCGTCGCACAGCTCGAGGAATCGCTCCACATACCACCGTTCGAGATCTGCCTCCTCGGCATGGAGGTACACCGCGAGGTCGAGGCGGTCGCCCAACGCCGCGAGCGCGTTCACGCCTTCCACCACGATGCAGGCGTCGTTCGCGAGCGACAGCGGTCTGCCCGGCACCACGTCGTAGGTGAGATGCGAGTAGCTCGGCACCGACACCACCGACGCGCCCGAGTGCACCGCGTCGACGAACGCGTGCAGCGCATCGACGTCGTACGACTCTGGAAAACCCTTCTGGGGGAGCAAGCCGCGCTCCACGAGCACGGCGTTGGAGAAGAGGAACCCGTCGGTCGAGACGACGTCAGTGGGTGTGCCGAGGGCAACCGCGCGCTCTGCGACCGACGCCGCGAGGGTCGACTTCCCCGATGCCACCGCACCCGCGATCCCGACCACCACCGGCGTGCCGTCGTCGCGGGAACGGGCCCGGGCGAGATCGACGAGGAATGCCGGCGCGTCGGTCACCGGGCAGCAATGTGCCGGGACTGGTCGCCCATCAGGTCGGGGTGCACGACGCGTTCCTCGAAGTACCACGTGCCATCGCCGTCGGGGTCGCAGGCAAAGCGGTCCACGTAGCGCCCGGCGAGCACTGGACGAAGCGGACCGTCGGGCGCAGCCTGGAGCACCGTGAACGTGCAGGTCGCCGACGCCGTGCGCTCCCCATCCTCGACGGCGACGAGCACATTCCCGAGCACATGCTTCGTGCGCGGCGTTCCGTCGTCGTAGATGATCACGGGGTCGTACATGCGTCTGACCTCGGACGCGCCGGTGCGCGGCGGCCCACCGCGCGCCGAACGGAACACGCCGCGTGCAAACAGCTCGGCCACACCGTCGAGATCGCCGGCGTCGAGTCGGTCGGCATAGGCGCCGATCAGTGCTCGGATCGCTTCGTCCGCACCCACGCGGCGCACGGTAGCGTGCGCGTCGATGGGCTACCGGGCGGTGATCTTCGACCTCGGTGGTGTGGTGCTCCCCTCTCCAATGGACGCGTTCCGCGAGTACGAGCGACGCGAAGGCCTCCCGCACCGCTTCATCAGCGAGATCATCGTGGGCAGCGGTGACGACGGCGCGTGGTCGCGGCTCGAACGCGGCGAGCTCACGCTCGAGGCGTTTGCCACCGCGTTCGAAGCCGAGTGTGCGGCCGCGGGTGGCACCGTACGCGCCGCCGACATGTTCGGCGTGCTCCAAGGCGGCGGCTCGGCGCGCCCCGAGATGCTCACGGCAATCGCCCGGGTCCGGAAAGCCGGCCTCAAGACTGCCGCGCTGACCAACAACTGGGTGGCGGACGACGGGGTTGGCATGCACGACCGCGTGCCGGTGCTTGCCGACACCTTCGACCTGATCATCGAGTCGTCGATCGTCGGTCTCCGGAAGCCCGACCCGCGGATCTACGAACTCGTCTGTGAGCAGCTCGACGTCGCGCCGGCGACCGCAGTCTTCCTCGACGACCTCGGCGTGAACCTCAAGCCCGCCCGCGCGATGGGCATGACCACGATCAAGGTCGGCGACCCGCTCGTCGCGCTCGCCGAGCTGGAGGCCGTGCTTGGGTTCTCGCTCGTAACCGACTGATGGAGGCGACTGGCCGCGCCGCAGGCATCGTGCGGCGCAAGGAGCCGGGGCCCGAGCGGCCCGGCCCACAGGGCTGGGAGCGGGACTAGTGGAGCTATTGCTCGTCCGACACGGCGAGCCGGTGCGCATCGAAGCAGGCGAGGTCGATGGTCCTGCCGACCCGCAGCTCACCGAGCGCGGGCGCGATCAGGCGACCCGGCTCGCGGCGTGGTTGGCGGCCGACGGCGTCGACGCCATCGTGACCAGCCCGCTGCGCCGCGCGCGCGAGACCGCGGCTCCGCTCGCCGCCGCGCTTGGGATCGAACCCGAAGTCGACGCAGGCCTGTCGGAGTACGACGCGACCGCCGGCCACTACATCCCCATCGAGGAGCTACGCGAGAAGAAGGACGAGCGCTGGTACGCGACCATCGAAGGGCGATGGGCCGACGTCGGCGGTGTGGATCCCCACGAGTTCCAACGCCAGGTCGTGCCTGCGTTCGACGCGCTGATCGAGCGTCACGCGGGGCAACGAGTGGCGGTGATGACGCACGGCGGGGTCATCAACGTGTTCCTCGCGCACGTGCTCGGGATCGAACGGCTCCTCTGGTTCCATCCCGAGTACACGTCGATCAGTCGCGTGCACGCGTCTCGCACCGGCTCGCGCAGCGTGGCCACCGTGAACGAGACCGCGCATCTCGTAGCGTCCCGTGACGAACCGGTACAGGGAGGTGCTGCATGAGCATCGAGACCGAGACCGACGGCCCGTGATGATCGTCACGATCAACTGACCCGACCCGCAACGCCGTCGACGGGCCGGATAACCTTCAGTACCGATGGCGGCAGCAGAGACCAGCGCTCGGACCGTCGCCGACATCATGAGCCATCCGGTGGTCACCGCGACGGCTGACGAGTCTGTCGCCACCGCCGCGAGCCGCATGCGCGAGCAGGGCGTCGGGTCGGTGGTGGTCGTCGAGGGTGACCGCGCCAACGGGATCCTCACGGAGCGCGACCTCGTGCGCCTCGCCGCGGCGGGCGCGGCATCGAGCGATCTCGTCGAGCAGTGGATGACCCCCAACCCCGACTCGGTCGCGCCCGACGTCGAAGCGACGGACGCGTTCGCGAGTCTGGCCGAGCACGGCTATCGACACATCCCCGTCGTCGACGGCGAACGGCTCGTTGGCATCGTCTCGATGCGCGATCTCATGCGCATCGCGCAGATCCAGCCGGCCGAGCAGCTCGCACACGAGATACCGCGCGGGCTCGAAGGTGTGGTTGTTGCCGAGACGACGATCGGTGACGTCCGCGGCCTCGAAGGCTTCTACCACTACCGCCAGTACAACGCCGTCGAGCTCGCAGAGACGCGCACGCTCGAAGACGTGTGGTACCTCCTCTTCAACGGCGAGCTCCCTTCACTCGCGGAGCGGCGCGACTTCGTCGAAGCGGTGCGGGCATTGCGCGAGATCCCGCCGGCCGTGCGTGCCGCACTCCCCGAGATCGCGAGCACCGCGCCCGATGCGCCACCTCTCGACCAGCTCCGCACCGCGGTCTCGCTGCTCGGCGCCACACTCGGATTCCGCCCGTCGCTCGACTTGCTGCCTGAGGAGCTGCGGGAGCAGGCGCTTCGAGTCTGCGCCGTCGTCCCCACGCTGATCGGCGCGCTCTACCGGCTCCAGCACGGGCAGGAGATCGTCGACCCCCACCCCGAGCTGCCGTACGCCGCGAACTACCTCTACATGCTCAAGGGTGCGGCGCCCAAGGATGACCATGCCCGCGCGGTCGAGCAGTACCTGATCTCGACGATCGACCACGGGTTCAACGCGTCGACCTTCACGGCACGCGTGATCACGTCCACGGGGGCCGACCTCGCCGCGGCGGTGGTCGGCGGCATCGGCGCGCTCTCGGGCCCGTTGCACGGCACCGCGCCGAGCCGCGCGAAGGAGATGCTCGACGAGATCGGCACGGTCGACAAGGCCGAGCCCTGGATCCGCGACGCAATCGTGCAGGGTGGTCGCCTCATGGGATTCGGGCACCGTGTGTACAAGACCGACGACCCGCGATCGGTCTTGCTGCGGAGCGTGGCCGAACGATTGGGTGGCCCGAAGGTGGAGCTCGCCAAGGCGGTGGAGCAGGTTGCGCTCGAGCTGCTCGCCGAGCTGAAGCCTGGACGCAAGCTGTACACAAACGTGGAGTTCTACGCGGGTGTCGTCATGGATGCATGTGGTGTGCCGAGCGAGATGTTCACGCCCACGTTCGCATCGAGCCGCACGATCGGCTGGACCGCGCACATCCTCGAGCAGGCTGCCAACAACCGTCTGATACGACCCAGCGCGCTGTACGTGGGCCCGCCGCCGCCGCAGCCGGTGCCACCCGCGGCATGAGGACGCGGCGCGCGGCCGCCGTCTTCATCTTGTGCGCCGGGCTCGGCCTCAGTGGAGCGGCGTGCTCATCGACCGAGTCGGGAAACGGCGCAATCACCGATCTCGGTGAGGTCGGCCCCGACATCGCCGCGCTCAAGCTCGAGGTGCGGCTGCTCCGCGAGGAAGTCCGTGCCCTTCGTGAGGAGCTCGCCACCGTCACGACCACCACCGCACCCTTGCGCTGATCTGTGAGCGCGCCAACCGTCGAGACCGAGCGCTTGGTGCTGCGCGCGTGGCACGACGACGATCTCGACGCTTACGCCGCCATGTGCGCCGATCCCGAGGTGATGCTCTATCTCGGGACCGGGGCAACCTTGAGCCGCGAGGACGCGTGGCGTTCGATGGCGATCTTCACCGGGCATTGGGTGCTGCGCGGCTACGGCACCTGGGCGGTCGAGGAACGGGCGACCGGAACGATGGTCGGGCGCATCGGTCTCCACCGTCCCGCCGGCTGGCCCGGCCTCGAGGTTGGGTGGGCGCTCGATCGCTCGGTGTGGGGACGGGGCTACGCCACGGAAGGCGGTGCCGCGGCCCTCGAATACGCGTGGCGCGAGCTCGACGCGCCGCGCGTGATCAGCCTGATCTATCCGGAGAACACTCGGTCGATCGCAGTCGCCGAACGCCTCGGCGAGACGTTCGAGCGCACGATGGTCCTGAACACGCGACGAGTCGCCGTCTACGGCATCGACCAAACCGAACGCTGAAGGCGCGGCGGCACGTGCCCGGAGAGGGAGTCGAACCCCCACGCCCCCTGAGGGACAAGCGGGTTTCAGCCGCTCTGTCGCGGCGCGTGCCCGGAGAGGGAGTCGAACCCCCACGCCCCCTGAGGGACAAGCGGGTTTAAGCCGCTCGCGTCTGCCGTTCCGCCATCCGGGCCTCGCCCGAGGGTACGCGTCGAACCCCGGTCACGTGTCGAAACGCGGCTCGGGCCGCGGCGTTCGATGCAAGAGGTCGCGGAGTCGAGTGACCCGCGCGTCGCCGCCGAGCAGATCGACGAGCCAACCCAGCGCCCTACGCCGCTTCGGGATGGCGGATCGGCTCCGGGAGGTCGACTGGTGCGCCGACGGCTTCGAGGAACGACGTGCGGAACCGGCGAGCGGCTTCGCCCTCGAGGCGGTTGACCACGAGCACGCCCTCGACCATGTCGGACGCGACAT
>JANOHN010000115.1:0-2221 GCA_031406505.1 Acidimicrobiia bacterium
GACGAGGCCAAGCGCGTCGTCGACGAGGGTGTGGCGACGCCGGAGGAAGTGGATCAGCTGATGATCGACTGCTTCGGGTGGCCGATCGGCCCGTACACGATGATCCGAGGCGCTACCGAGGGGTGGACGTAGCGCGCGGCGGGTCGAGCAGGTGGAGCGTTCGCTCAGACGACGCGTGCGGCGCCCATGGGGCTGCCCCAGATGGAACGCTCCATCACGGCGTTCGAGCTGCCCGACGCGTCGATGATCATCCCGCCGCCCACGTACAGCGCGACATGGCTCGATCCGCCGGGACCCCAGAAGAGGAGGTCGCCAGGTTGGACGGCGTCGAGCGAGATGTGCGGGAGCCCCGCGTACTGCGCCGTCGAGTTGTTGGGGATGCTGACGCCCGCGGCCCGCCACGCGCTCTTGGTGAGACCGGAGCAGTCGTACGACGGTCCTTCACGCGGGTTCGTGGAGTATGGGGAACCGATCACGCCACGGGCGAAGGCGATCGCCTGCGACGCGCTCCCGTTCGGTGGGCCCACGTTGGGGGCATTGACTGCGGGGCGGGAGAACTTGGCCCGAGCCTCGGCGGCACGGCGGGCGCGCTCGGCGGCGATCGCGGCGGCGATCTCACCTTTCACCTTGTCGAGGAGCGCCTGCTGGGTCGCCCGGGTCGCCTCGAACGTGGCCTTCACCGAGGCGATCTCGTCGGTCTCGGTCGCCGCGGCGCTGCGGGCGCGTTGGGAGTCCTCACGACGGATGGCGAGGTCTTCCTGGGCGACGGCAAGCTGCTGGAGGAGCTGGTCGTCGTTGCTGGCCTGGGCCTTGGAGTACTGGCCGCGGCGCAGGAGCTCGTTGGTGTTGTCGAAGTCGAAGTCGCTCCCCGTCGATCCGGCCACGCTGCGGCGGTACAGCGAGGCGAGGTTCTCCTCGACGAGCGCGCGGATCCGGGCGACCTCGGCTTGGGCCTGCTGGATCCGGGCCTCGGCGTCGAGGATCTCGGCCTGCGCGATGTCGCGGCGCGTCTCGGCGGAGAGGAGGCGCTCGGCGAGGGCACTGATCTGGAGGTCGGTGGCGTCGATCTCGTCTTGGAGCTGCGCGGCCTTCTGCTGCTTGCTGATCGGGGCGGCACCCGCGGCCGGCGCGATCACCGAGACCGTGCCGGTCGCTACGACGAGCGCGAGCACGGTCGCAGAGATCCTGCGGAGGACGGGTCGGTCGGAGGCGGGAGAAGGCATAAGGAAAATGACGGAGCGGGCCCTACAAGGACCCGCTCGAAGGAGACCCTAGCGCCTCGACGCGCGAGCGCAAGCCATGGCCGAATGCCCTGCTGGGCCAAGGGCTGGCGTCCCCAGTCCGCCAGTCAAGGCCCCGCGAGCAGGTCGAGCACCAACGCCGCGGTCCACGAGAACTCGTCGGCGCCGAGTGGTTGGCCGGTGAGCGCGGAGAAGTACTCCGCGAAGCCCGCGTCGTCAACGAGTGCGAGCGTGCGCTGGCGAAGATCTTCCGCGATGTCGTGCACGCCATACATGCGCAGCCCTTCGACGATGATCCAATTGGTGTTCACCCATGTCGGACCCTTCCAGTAGCGGTCGTCGTCGAACGGCGGCGCGTCGATGGCCACGCTCGGTACCGGAAAGCGCGGCCAGAAGCTCGACGGCTCGCGGAGGCGCTCGACCAGCCGTCGCGCCCGAGCCGGCTCCGACACGCCGGCCCAGAGCGGCAGGAAGGTCGCAACGGTCGGGCTCACGATGAGCTCCCCGGTGACCGAGTGCCGCGAGCAGTACAGGCCGGTCTCCTCGTCCCAGAGCTCCTCGATCGCCCCGTTGGTGGCCAGGAACGAGCGCTGGAGCTCGGGGTCGATCGAGGCGTCGACCTCCCGGGCGATCTCGCTGAGGGCCTGATTGGCGACGGCGAGGAGTGCGTTGAACGCGACGTCCTCGATGAGCACCGACCCGACTTGAGGCATCTTGCGCAGCTCGAAGTCGTAGCGCTTGGCGCGCCGGGCGAGCGCCAGCATGCGGAGCCCGTCGCCGTCGCTCGCGCGCTCCGCCGCGGGAAGGTACCGGGTGTCTCGGCGGAAGAGCCGGGCCACCCGGGCGAGGCGTAGGCGCAGCGCGATGCGCACCCACAACGGCTCGGCCATGTGACGGAGTGCCGCCATCCACGGTGGGGTGGTGTCGAGCCCGCACTCCCATGGATGGATCAGCGTGACGAGGCCGCGGTGGTCCAGGTC
>JANOHN010000116.1:0-3989 GCA_031406505.1 Acidimicrobiia bacterium
CCGAGCCGAACCCGGCCGTCTTCAAGGCGGTGCTCCACGCGCAGGGTCGCATCCCCACGCCCGACGTCCGGCTGCCGCTCGTCAGCGCTTCGCCCGTGTCGCGCGATCTCGCGCTCACCGCGGTCGATGCCGCCTCCTCCATCTGAACGGCGGGTATCCCGCCGCTAGGCGAGCGCGTCCGGAGTTAAGGCGGCGTCGAGCAGCTCTCGCTGCTCACGGTCGTGGACCTTGGTGCTCCCGCTCGCAGGGCTCCCGCTCGCGTGACGGGCGATGTGATGCAGGTCGGCTCGCTCGCGCACGATGCGATGCAGCTTGCCGTGCGCGTAGTTCCAAGCGCCCATGTTGGCCGGCTCCTCTTGCACCCACCAGAGCTGCGTGGTCGCGGTGTAGCGATCGAGCGCGGCGAGGATCTCCGACTCCGGCCACGGATACAGCTGCTCGATGCGCAGGATCGCGATCGATGCGTTGAGCTCGTCGCGCCGGTCCATGAGCTCGTGGCCGATCTTGCCCGTGCACAGGATCACGCGGCGCACGTTCGCCACGTCGAGCGTGTCCGAACGATCCTCGAGCACCGGGTGGAACAGGTCGTCGGAGAGCGCGCTCACGGGTGAGTGCGTCTGCTTCATCCGGAGGTACTTCTTCGGCGTGAAGCACACGAGCGGCACCTGACGCGGACTCGACACCTGCCGGCGCAGCACGTGGAAGTACTGCGCCGCCGTCGTCGGGTAGACGACACGAAGGTTGCCCTCCGCGCACAGCGCGAGGAAGCGCTCGATCCTCGCGCTGGAGTGCTCCGGGCCCTGCCCTTCGAACCCGTGGGGCAAGAGCATGCTGAGACTCGAGCGCTGGCCCCACTTGTCGTCGGCCGACGCGATGAACTGGTCGATGATGATCTGCGCGCCGTTCATGAAGTCGCCGAACTGCGCTTCCCACGCCACGAACGCGCCCGCGTCGGCAACTGAGTACCCGTACTCAAAGCCCAGCGCGGCGTACTCCGACAGGACCGAGTCGTACATGCGGAACGGCGCTTGATCGGGTCCGAGGTTGGCGAGTGGCAGGTACTCAGCCTCGGTGACGATGTCGACGAGCACGCCGTGGCGTTGGCTGAACGTGCCCCGGCGGGTGTCCTGTCCGGCGAGGCGCACCGGCGTGCCTTCGAGCACGATCGAGCCGAGCGCGCAAGCTTCCGCGAGGGCCCAGTCGACCTCTCCACTGTCGAACGTCGCTTTGGTGCTCGCGAGGATCCGCTCGAGCTTGGGATGCAGATGGAAGCCGGCCGGCGTGCTGGTCATACCTGTGGCGACGCGTTCGAGCACGGCGCGTTCGACGCCCGTCGCGACCGGGGGGTCCTCGCCAAGCGTCTCCGACCCGTCAAGGCCCGAGCGACCCTCGCCGAGGCCGTCGTCGTGCGCGGTGTGCGTCTCTTCGAACGCCTGGTCGAGCCGCGCTTGAAAGCCGGCGAGCACCGCGCCGACCTGTTCGTCGGTGAGGTCGCCGCGCTGCACGAGCGTGGTGGTGTAGATGGTTCGCACCGACGGACGCGCTTCGATCAACGAGTACATGCGTGGTTGCGTGAACGCGGGTTCATCGAGCTCGTTGTGGCCGTAGCGTCGGTAGCAGACGAGGTCGACGACGACGTCCTTCTTGAACGCCTCTCGGAATGCGAAGGCGAGGCGCATCACGCGAACCGCGGCTTCGGGGTCGTCGCCGTTCACATGGAAGATCGGTGCTTGCACCATCTTGGCGACGTCGGTGGCGTAGACACTCGAACGGCCCGATTCGGGGGAAGTGGTGAACCCGAGCTGGTTGTCGACGACGATGTGCACGGTGCCGCCGACGTCGTAGCCGGCGACTTCCGAGAGGTTGAACGTCTCGGCGACGACGCCTTGCCCGGCGAACGCGGCATCGCCGTGTACGAGCACCGGCAGGACGGCTTCGCCCTCGGCCTCGCCGAGGCGGTCGCTCCGGGCGCGCGCCATGCCTTCGACGATCGGGTCGACTGCTTCGAGGTGTGACGGGTTCGCCGCGAGCGTGAGCAGCACGTTGTTGCCGGCTGGTGACTCGTGCTTGCCTGTGGCTCCGACGTGGTACTTCACGTCGCCCGAGCCCTGGGTGCTCGACGGGTCGAGCTCCCCCTCGAACTCCCGGAAGATCTGTGCGTAGGACTTGCCGACGATGTTGGCGAGCACGCTGAGCCGGCCACGATGCGACATTCCCATCACGACCTCGGCGATGCCCGAGTCGGATGCCGCGCTGCACAGCACATCGAGCATCGGGACGAGCGTCTCGGCGCCTTCGAGGCTGAATCGCTTCTGGCCCAGGTACTTGGTGTGAAGAAACCGCTCGAAGGCTTCCGCGGCGTTGAGTCGGTCGAGGATGCGGAGCTTCTCGTCCGCGCCGAGCTCCGTGGGATGTCCCTCGACGTGCTGTTGGATCCACTCCTTCTGATCGGGCTCCTGGATGTGCATGTACTCGACGCCGATCGTGCGCGCGTACGCGTCGCGGAGCGCGCCGAGGATGTCGCGCAACATCATCGTGGAGCGTCCGAGTTGCCCGGCGCCGAGGCTGCCGACGGGGAATTCGCGGTCGAGGTCCCAGATGCTCAAGCCGTGGTGCGCGATGTCGAGCTCGGGGTGCGTGTGTGGCTTGCGTCGACCCAGCGGGTCGAGGTTGGCGATGAGGTGACCGCGCACGCGGTACATGTTGATGAGCTGGTGGACCTGGACGACCTTCTCGTGCTGCGCGACAGGGTCGGCGAACGCCGACCGATCCGGGTTCCAGCGCGCGGGCTCGTATGGGACGGCGAGGCTTTGGAACACGCCGTCGTAGAACCCGTCGGCTCCGAGCAGCAGGTCGTGCACGCGGCGGAGGAACTCACCGCTCTCGGCACCACCGATGATGCGGTGGTCGTAGGTGTTGGTGAGGGTGGTGGTGGTGCTCAGCCCGAGCTGCGCGAGCGCGTGCGGATCGGCGCCTTCGTACTCCGCGGGATAGCCGATCGCGCCGACCCCGACGATGAAGCCTTGCCCGGGCATCAGCCTCGGCACGGAGTGGACCGTGCCGATCATGCCGGGGTTGGTGATAGTGCCCGTGGTGCCCACGAAGTCGTCGGGGGTGATCTGCCCTGCCCGCACCTTGCGTACGAGCTCCTCGTACGCGTTCCAGAAGCCGGCGAAATCGAGCGTGTCGGCTTCCTTCACGTTCGGGACCAAGAGTGAGCGCGTCCCGTCGGACTTCTCGACGTCGATCGCGAGCCCGAGGTTGATGTGCGCGTGTCGAACCACCGAGCGAGCGTTACCACCGTCGTCGTAGCTCGAGTTGAGGGTCGGGTGATCGTGCAGCGCGCGCACGACGGCATATGCGATGAGGTGGGTGAAGCTCACCTTGCCGGCGCCGCTGCGGGCCAAGTGGTTGTTCAGGATCTGGCGGTTGACCTCGAGCAACTTCGCCGGCACCGTGCGTACCGACGTGGCCGTCGGCACGGTGAGGCTCGCCTCCATGTTCTCGGCGATGCGGGCGGCGGCACCGCGGAGTGGCTCCTCACGGTCACCTTCGGCGCCGGCCGCCGAGGGCGTGGCTGCGGGTGTAGCTGAGAGTGCGGCCGCGCCTGGCGTGGCTACCGGTGCGGCCGCATCCGGCGCGGAGTCGGCCGCGCCGCTCTCCCCGTTGCCCTCGGGCGGGTGCTCCGAGAAGTACTTGCGCCAACGCTCGGGGATCGACTCCGGGTCGCGTTGAAATCGCTCGTAGAGGTCCTCGATGAGGCCCGAGTTGGGCCCGAGGTCTTCGAAGCTCACGCCCCCATGGTCGCACGCGAACCCGCGCTTCTTGGTCACTCGTGACCAAGAAGGGTCCTAACGGCGCAGCAGGCCGGCGATCTCGAAGGCGAGGTCGAGCGATTGGCGCGCGTTGAGGCGGGGGTCGCACATCGTCTCGTAGCGCCGTTCCAGGTCGGCGTCGAGCACGTCATCGGTGCCGCCGAGGCACTCAGT
>JANOHN010000031.1:0-7325 GCA_031406505.1 Acidimicrobiia bacterium
TGGGCGTCGCGGGCGTAGAAGGCGCGGTCGAGCACTCGACCGATCAGTCGTGCAGCCACTGTGCTTGTTCGGCGAGGCGCGCCCGAGCTGCGGTGAGCTGCTCCGCGACGGCATCGGGTCCAGCTCCCCCGGGTGTGGTGCGGCGTAGGACGGTGGATCCCGGTACGAAGAAGGTGGCGACGTCCGGGCCGAAGCGGGCGTCGGCGGCCACGACATCCTCGAAGCGCTTGTTGCCATCAACCGCCTCTCGAACGAGGGATCCGACCGCGGCGTGCGCGTCGCGGAAGGGCATCCCCTCCCTCACCAGGTGCTCGGCGAGATCCGTCGCCGCGGTGGTGGCCACATCAGCCGCGGCGCGCATCGCATCAGGAATGAACTCGAGGGTCTCGAACATGCCGCGCAGAGCCGTGAGCGACAGCGACAGCGTGTTGAGCGCGTCGAACAGCGGCTCCTTGTCCTCTTGAAGGTCGCGGTTGTACGCGAGCGGCAGTCCCTTCAACGTGGCAAGAAAGCCTGTGAGGTTGCCGATGAGGCGCCCTGCTTTGCCACGGGCCAGCTCGGCGACATCCGGGTTCTTCTTGTTGGGCAGCATCGACGAGCCCGTGCTGTACCCATCGCTGACGCGCACGAAGCCGAACTCGTCGCTGGACCACAGGACGATCTCCTCCCCGATCCGCGAGAGGTGCACCTGCTCGAGCGCAGCAACGAAGAGGGCCTCGGCGACGAAATCCCGATCGGAGACCGCGTCGAGCGAATTCTCGAAGCGCGACGCGAACCCGAGATCGGCCGCAACCCCGTCGGGATCGAGCGGCAGGCTGGACCCCGCGAGTGCACCGGCACCCAGCGGGCTCACGTTGGCTCGAGTCAACGCATCGCGCCACCGGGTCACATCACGGCTCAGCGCCCAGAAGTGGGCCAGGAGATGGTGCGCGAGCAGCACCGGCTGCGCGCGTTGGAGGTGCGTGTAGCCGGGGAGGTACACGTCGCCTGCTTCGGTAGCGCATTCGAGGAGAGTGGTTTGGAGCTCGTGCGTACGCGTCGCGGCCACGACGCCGGAGCGACGAAGCCACAGTCGAAGGTCGGTTGCGACTTGATCGTTGCGACTCCGACCGGTGTGGAGCTTTGCACCGGCCGGTCCCGCGAGCTCGGTGACGCGACGCTCTACCGCGGTGTGCACGTCCTCGTCGGTGTCGGCGACCACGAACGAGCCATCCACGATCTCGCGCTCGACGGCGTCGAGCGCTTCGAGGATGGAGCGCACCTCGTCGTCGTCGAGCACACCGACGCGGCCGAGCCCTCGGACGTGGGCTCGTGATCCCTCGATATCGTCGGGCGCGAGCGCGATGTCGAAGCTCAGGCTCTCGGTGAATGCGAGCAGCTCGTCGCTCGGCGGCGCGCCGAAGCGCCCGTGCCAGAGCGGGCGGGAGTCGTCGCGATCGGTCACGTGGGTGGACCTTGCTTTCGGGCGATGGTCTCGAGTCCGAGACCCCAGAGCCGCACGAAGCCCTCGGCGTCCTGATGGCGGAACTGATCCGCCGCGTCGTATGTGGCCAGCTCATAGTCGTAGAGACCGCGCTCGGCGCGACGCCCAACCACGTAGCAACGGCCAGGTTCGAGGCGCAGACGCACCTCTCCCGTCACCATCGCCTGCGTCGCATTCACGAACGCATCAAGCGCGCTGCGCAGTGGGGAGAACCACAGACCGTCGTAGACAAGCTCGGCGTAGCGCGGTTCGAGTCGCGCCTTCTCACGCATGAGGTCGCGCTCCAACGTGACCGACTCGAGGTCGGCGTGGGCCAGGATCAGCGCCAACGAACCCGGGCACTCGTAGACCTCACGACTCTTGATCCCCACACGACGATTCTCGACCATGTCGATGCGACCCCAGCCATACCCACCGACGATTCGACCCACCTCGCCGACGAGCTCGTGGAGTGGAAGCTCCTGATCATCGACCGCTACGGGGACACCCTCACGGAATCGGATGGTCAGCTCCCACGGGTCGCGGGGTGCCGCAGTTGCGCTCGCGGTGAGCGTGTACGGCTCTTCCGGAGGTGCGACCCACGGATCTTCGATCGCGCCGCACTCGATAGCCCGACCCCAGAGGTTCTCGTCGATCGAATACGGGTTGTCCTTGCGAACCTTGATCGGGATTCCGTGCTCGCTGGCGTAGTCGATCGACGCTTCGCGCGTGAATCCCCACTCGCGTACCGGGGCGAGCACCTCGAGATCGGGGGCGAGAGCGCGCGTGCCGACCTCGAAGCGCACCTGGTCGTTGCCCTTCCCCGTGCACCCGTGCGCGACAGCGTCGCCCTTCATCGCACGGGCCGTGGCGACGAGGTGCTTCACGATCACCGGTCGGGACAGCGCGGAGACGAGTGGGTACTTCCCCTCGTACAGCGCGTTCGCCCGCAGAGCCGGCAGGCAGTAGTCCGAGGCGAACTCGGCGCGGGCGTCGACGACGAGCGCCTCCACGGCGCCTGCTGCCATCGCCCGAGCGCGGATGGTGTCCCAGTCGTCGTCGGTCGACTGCCCCACATCGACGGCAAGTGCGATGACCTCGGCATCCCATTGCTGGGTGATCCAGTGCACCGCGACGGATGTGTCGAGGCCACCGGAGTAGGCCAGGACGACCCGCCTTTGCCTCGCTCCCGTTCCGCTACTTCCGCTCACTGCATTCGCTCCATTCGCTTCACTCGCTCGGCGATCGGGGTCACAAGCCGGCGAAGCTCGCCAAGTCCGATGCGATGCGGGACCCGCCGGCTTGCTCGGAGCACACCACGACGACGGTGTCGTCGCCGGCCACCGTCCCGAGGACGTCCGACAGGCCGGCACGATCGAGTGCAGACGCCACGACATGCGCGGAACCAGGGGGCGTGCGAAGGACGACGAGGTTTGCGCTGTGGGCGACGTCGACGACGAACTCCCCCATCACGCGGCGTAGATGATCATCGGGCGCCGCGAAATCCTTGGCGTGCTCAGGGATGGCATAGGCCATTGCACCGCCGGGGATCCGCACCTTCACCGCACCGAGCTCTTCTAGGTCGCGACTCACTGTGGCTTGCGTAGCGACGACGCCGTCAGCCGCCAAGAGCTCCACGAGCTGGGCTTGGCTGGAGACGGCTTGCTCCTCGAGGAGACGGCCGACGCGGTGCTGTCGCTGTGGCTTGCCGAGAGTCGTCATCGTTCTCCTGTCATGCCGAGCTCGCTGCGAGCATGGCGAAGAGCGCGCGAATCGCATGCATGCGGTTCTCGGCTTGGCGCCAGACCACCGATTGCGGGCCATCGATCACATCGGCGCTGACCTCTTCGTCGCGGTGCGTCGGGAGGCAGTGCATGAAGCGCGCCTGCGGGCCTGCCGTCGCCATCAGGTCGGCATCGATGCGGTAGCCCACGAACGCGGCACGGCGCTGCTGAGCCTCGTCTTCTTGGCCCATCGAGGTCCACACGTCGGTGTACACCGCATCCGCACCGCGGACAGCTTCGTGCGGATCAGCGATGAGCTCGATCGTCCCACCGAGGTTGCGGGCGCGGTCCACCACATCGACGTCGAGCTCGTAGTTGGGTGGTGAGGCGACCACCAGCTCCAGCCCCGACAGCGCCGCGCCAAACGCCAACGACGCGGCGACGTTGTTGCCGTCGCCGACGTACGCGAGGCGACGGCCCTCTAGCGCTCCGATCTCCTCGCGCAGCGTGAGGAGATCGGCCAGAGCCTGGCACGGGTGGGCGCGGTCCGAGAGCAGATTCACGATCGGGACGGAGGCGACGGCGGCCATCCGCTCGAGCAGATGATGGTCGAAGACGCGCGCGGCGATGATCGTGCAATACGCCGACAAGGTCCGGGCGACGTCTTCAGCTGACTCGCGGGTGTCGATGCCTACCTCTTCACCGCGCATGTAGATCGGGTGACCGTCCAGGGTGTGCACGGCCATCTCGGTGGAGACGCGCGTGCGAGCCGACGGCTTCTCGAACAACATCGCAACGCCGCGCCCGGCCAACGGGTGCGGGACGGCCATGGGATCGCGCTTCCAAGCCTCGGCGTGGCCGAGCAGCACCTCGAGCTCGGCCGGGGCCAGATCGTCCACCTCGAGGAAGTGGCGAGCGCCCATCACGCTCCCTCTAGGAGCACTTGGCCGACAACGGCCAGTGCCTCGTCGATCTCGTCATCGCTCACGAGCAGCGAGGGTGCGAAGCGCAACGTCGTCGGAGTCACGGCGTTGATCACCAGACCGGCTTGCAAGCAGCGGGCGACCACGTCGGGGGCGCTGCGATCGCTCTCGAGCTCGGCCCCGAGCAAGAGCCCCAGGCCTCGGACATTTGCGACACCTGGAAGCAGCACCAGGCCGGCGGCGAGGCGCGCCCCCGCTCGCTCGGCGCGTGCGGGCACGTCGAGCTCCTCCATGACTTCCAGGACCGTGAACGCGACGCGTGCAGCCAACGGTTGGCCGCCGAACGTCGTGGCGTGGTCGCCGGGTCGAAAGGCGCTCGCAACGTGGTTGCGAGCCCAGCATGCGCCGATCGGCATGCCGTTGCCGAGTGCCTTCGCGAGCGTGACGATGTCGGGGCGGATCTCGGCGTGCTCGAAGCCGAACCAGCGGCCGGTCCGGCCGAGGCCGGTCTGGACCTCGTCGACGATGAGCAAGGCCTCGCGCTCGTTGCACAGGTCGCGGACGGCTTGCAGGTATCCCTTGGGTGCGGGCACGACCCCGCCTTCGCCTTGCACCGGTTCGAGGAGCACTGCGCAGACACGCTCGTCCATCGCCGACGCGAGCGCGTCGACGTCGGCGTACTCCACCTGGCCGAAGCCACTCGGCAGTGGTTGGAACGTCTCCTGCTTCTGCGGTTGTCCCGTCGCCGCGAGCGTCGTGAGCGTTCGGCCGTGGAACGACCCGTACGTCGACAGCACGTGGTAGCGGTCGGGGCCCCCGTTCGCCTGTCCGTAGCGGCGCGCGAGCTTGATGGCGCACTCGTTGGCCTCGGCACCCGAGTTCGCGCAGAACACGCGTCCATCGCCACCGAGCAGGCCGTCGATCTTCGCCGCGAGACGCGGCTGCCAGGCGTTGAGGAAGAAGTTAGAGACATGGAGCAACGTGCTCGCTTGGTCGGTGATCGCCGCGGCGATCGCCGGATGCGCATGACCGAGCGACGCCACCGCGATCCCCGCGAGGAAGTCGAGGTACTCCTTGCCCTCGCTGTCCCACAGGCGCGTGCCCTCACCGCGCACGAACGCGACCTCGAAGCGACCCGCGTACGTCTGCATGACATGCGCCGTGTCGAGCGCCTTGAGCTGGTCGAACGTCACGACGGCACTCACGGCTGGACCATGGTCCCTATGCCCTCGCGGGTGAAGAACTCGAGGAGCAGTGCGTGGGGCATGCGACCGTCGAGGACGTGGGCCCGGCGCACACCACCCTGGAGCGCCTCCACGCACGAGCGAAGCTTCGGGATCATGCCCTCCCCCACCTTCCCCGACTCGAGGAGCTGTTCGAGCCCGGCGGTGTCGGTCTGGGTCACGAGGGAGGCTTCGTCGCCGAAGTCCTCGTACACACCGGCGACGTCGGTGAGGTACACGAGCTTCTCGGCCTGGAGCGAGATGGCGATCGCGCCAGCCACTGCGTCGGCGTTCACGTTGTACGCCTGGCCGGCATCGTCGACGCCGACCGTTGCGACCACGGGAATCAGCTCCTCACGGAGCACGCGCTCGAGGATGGCCGGTTCGATGTGGCGGACGTCCCCCACGAACCCGAGGCGGGCGTCTCGCTGGTCGACCGTGATCAGCCCAGCGTCTTCACCGGACAAGCCGATCGCGTAGGAGCCATGCTGGTTGAGCGAGGTGACGATCTCGCGGTTCACCTTGCCCACGAGTGCCATACGCACGATGTCCATCGTCTCCGCGTCGGTGACACGTAGGCCGTCGACGAACTCCGGCTCCTTCCCGAGGCGACGCATGAGGTCGCTGATCTGTGGGCCACCGCCATGGACGACGACGGGGTTCATGCCGACGAGCCGCATGAGCACCACATCTTGCGCGAACAGGTCGGCCAGCTCGTCGTTCTCCATGGCGTGGCCGCCGTACTTGATCACGACCGTCTTGCCAGAGAACTCACGGATGTACGGCAACGCCTCGGCCAGCACCGCGGCCTTGGCGTGTGCGTCGCGCGCTCGAGGATCGTCCACGCTCATGGTCCCACTCGCTCTGCGTCGGGATACCCGTCGCAGCCCTTCGGGACGCTCGTCACTCCAACATTCATGACGTGCCCGTGTTCTCGTCGATGTACGCATGCGTGAGGTCGGTGAAGCGCATCTCTGCGTGCCCGTCACCGGCACGGAGGTCGCAGGTGATGTCGATGCAACGCCCAGCCATCACCTCGGCGAGCGCGTTGTCGTCGCGAGCGACCGCGACGCCGTCGCGGCATACCGTGATGCCGTTGTACGAGATCTCGACGCGCTCCGGATCGAACTGCGCGCCGCTGGTACCGAGCTCGGACAACACACGGCCCCAGTAGGGATCGCAGCCAAAGAGCGAGCACTGTACGAGCTGGCTGGCCGCGACCTGTCGAGCAGCTCGCTGGGCTTCGTCGTCGCTCGCGGCCCCAGTGACGATGATGCGGGCGAGCTTCGTTGCACCCTCGGCATCCATCGCCATGGCCTCTGCGAGCTGATCGCAGACGGATGTGATGGCGTCGACAAAGGAGTTGAAGTCCGCGCCGTTCACCGTGACAGGACTGTTCCCCGCCACACCGTTGGCGAGCACGAGCACGGTGTCGTTGGTGCTCGTGCACCCGTCGACCAAGAGCGAGTTGAACGTGTGGCCCACCGCGGAGCTGAGTGCTTGCTGCAGCGCGGCCGCGTCGACCGCAGCATCGGTCGTGAGGACGGCAAGCATCGTGGCCATCGCCGGGGCGAGCATTGCGGCGCCCTTGGCCATGCCGCCGATCGTCACCGCCGAACCGTCAGTGAGCTGGGCGGTGGCGACCGCCTCCTTTCGAACCGTGTCGGTTGTGAGGATCGCGGTTGCCGCCGCGATGCCCGCTTGCTCGCCCTCCTGCAACGCGGCGCACGCCTTCGGCACCCCGGCTTCGACAGGAGCCATCGGCATCGGAATGCCGATCAGGCCGGTCGAGCACACGAGCACGTCGGTGGCCTCAAGACCGAGACTGCCCGCGGCCAATTCGCACATGAGTAGCGCATCGCGGCGGCCCTGCTCCCCGGTCGCGGCGTTGGCGTTCCCCGAACTCAGGACGACAGCACTGGCGTGGCCATCGTCGAGATGACGACGGCTGATCTGCACCGGCGCGGCGCACGCAAGGTTGGTCGTGAAGACG
>JANOHN010000041.1:0-2415 GCA_031406505.1 Acidimicrobiia bacterium
TTCGTGGCCCGAACCGGCGAGCCGGACGGCGCCGCGAAGTCGACACCGCGGTGGCCCGACGCAAAGGGCGCGGGTGGTTCCTCGTACTCGCTGACGACGCGTCCCGGTACCGGCGGGATCCAGTCGGACGATCCTGCTCCCGCCGGAGCGGGCGGGAGTGCAGAGGTGACGAGCGCGACGAGCGCACTGGCGAGCAGCCACCGCGCGCGTCGGCCCGGAGTGCGACGCAATGACATCGGTCTCCCCGGTGACGACGACACAGCGGGGAAGCCGGAGGAAGGGTGAGCGCACCCTAGCGACGGGCGCGCGCGGAGGGAAGGCGTTGCTCAGATGTTGCGGGAACTCGATTCAGGCCGGGTCGGCCAGGCGCGCTCGCAGCTGGAGGATTGCTTTGGTGTGGATCTGGCAGACACGGCTCTCCGTGACACCGAGCACCTGGCCGATCTCCGCCAGCGTGAGCGCCTCGTAGTAATAGAGGGTGAGCACCAGCCGCTCCCGGTCGGGCATGCGGTTGATGAGGTCGGCGAGCAGGTGCTTCATCTCGTCGACCTCGAAGGCCTCGACCGGGTCGTGCTGGCGATCGGAGATCGTCTCGCCCAGCGTGGACGAGCCCGAACGCTCGCCGTTCCCCCCACCACCGATGAGCTCGTCGAGCGCAACCAACCCGGTGAACGAGATCTGCGACAGCGTCTGGCCGAGTTCGTCTTCCGACAGCCCGAGCTTCGCTGCGACCTCAGCGTCGTTGGGGTTGCGCCGCAGCTCGTTCTCGAGCTCCGAGTAAGCGCGTTCGACGGCGCGGGCCTTGGCGCGCACGGAGCGAGGGACCCAGTCGATCGAGCGCAGCTCGTCGATGATGGCGCCCTTGATGCGAGCGATCGCGTACGTCTCGAACTTGAACCCGCGCTCGGGTTCGAACTTGTCGATCGCGTCGATCAGCCCAAAGATCCCGTAGCTCACGAGATCGGTCTGTTCCACGTTCTGTGGGAGGCCGGCCGCGACACGACCGGCCACGAACTTCACGAGCGGCGAATAGTGGATGATGAGCCGCTCGCGAGCCTCTGTGGTGCCGTTCGCCTTGTAGTCGCCCCACAGCCCGTCGACGAGGGCCTTCAGCTCCGGATCGTCAGGCACGCGGGTGACTCTCGTCGTAGACGGCACGCAAGCGGTCTCGCGTGACGTGCGTGTAGATCTGCGTGGTCGCCAGGTCGGCGTGACCGAGCAGCTCCTGCACGGCGCGCAGGTCGGCGCCGCCTTCCAGGAGATGCGTGGCGTACGCGTGGCGCAGCGCATGGGGGTGGAGACTGTCACGCGACGTGGTGGGCTGCGCCGCGACGATCCGGTGTGCGTCGCGTGTGGAGAGCGCGCCGCCACGGCGAGCAAGGAACACGGACTGGGGCGGCGAGTCGGGGGTGGCGAGCACCGCGCGACCGAGCGCGAGCCAATCGGTGACGGCGTGACGAGCCGGGTCGCCCAGCGGCACGCGTCGCACGCGTCCACCCTTGCCGATCACGGTCACTAAGCCAGCATCGAGATCGCAGTCGGCGATCGCGAGCCCGCAGCACTCGCTCACGCGGAGCCCGGCGCCGTAGAGCACCTCGAGCACTGCGAGATCGCGGCGAGCAAGGGCGAGCGCGACCGGGTTGTCGAAGTCATCCTGGAGATCGACCTCGGCACCCGCGGCATCGAGCAGTGCGGCCGCCTCTTCGCGGCGCGGCACCCTCGGGAGTCGAGCCTCGCCACGGGGCGCGCGAAGCGCGCGACCGGGGTCGGTCGGCAGGTCCCCACGCTTGTGGAGGTGCCGGAGGTAGGCGCGAACGGCCGCGGCCTTGCGGGACACCGATCGACGGGCGAAGCCGCGGGTGCCGAGATAGGCGAGGTAGCGCCGCAGCACCCGCCGGTCGACGGCCGCCGGCTCGACGCAGCCGCCCCGCTCGGCCCAGGCGACGAACTCACGCACGTCGTGCCCATACGCCCGCTGGGTGTGCGGGCTCCGCCCTCCCAGCGTCGCGAGGAAGCCATCGGAGTCCCAGGACATGAACAAACGGTAGCCACCCAGCGTGGCTCTTCTCACCACCCACCTCCACGCACTCCCTCACTATGGGCCGGGATACCCGGCCCATAGCCGTTCGCTCGTTGGCGAGTGCCTCCGCTGTCGCTCCGGCACCGCGCGTGCTTCGGCGGAACGTGTTTGTCACACCCCGTAAATAGGGTCCAGCAAGTTCCCCGGCCTTCCCCGATCTTGCTGGTCCGGACACGCCTCCGGGCCGATCTAGGAGGTCGCGGTGCTCGCGTCGGTTGTCAGCGCAACCCTGCTCGGGGTCGAGGGGCAGGTGGTCACGGTCGAGGTCCACGTGTCGCAGGGGCTGCCCGCGTACCACATGGTCGGTCTGCCCGACACGGCCGTACGCGAGTCGC
>JANOHN010000089.1:0-6039 GCA_031406505.1 Acidimicrobiia bacterium
TCAGTACCTCGCCTTTTCTCTGGCCCGGGCTGCGTCTTCTTCGTCGGTGCCGCGCTCAGGCCTCGACAAGTCGATGCCGAGCGCTTCGGTGGTGCGGAAGGCGTCCTCGTCGAGCTCGCGGATCTCGACCTCTTGGCCGAGCTCGTTCATGACGCGGACGTTCAGGCAGAGCGCCTGCATCTCCTTGATGAGCACCTTGAAGCTCTCGGGGATGCCGGGCTCGGGGATGTTCTCGCCCTTCACGATCGCCTCGTAGACCTTCACGCGTCCGAGCACATCGTCGGACTTGATGGTGAGGATCTCCTGGAGCGCGTACGCGGCGCCGTATGCCTCGAGCGCCCACACCTCCATCTCACCGAAGCGCTGGCCACCGAACTGCGCCTTCCCACCCAGCGGCTGCTGCGTGATCATCGAGTACGGGCCAGTGGAACGGGCGTGGATCTTGTCGTCGACGAGGTGGGCGAGCTTCAGGATGTACACGAAGCCCACGGTGACGGGCCGGTCGTAGCACGCGCCGGTGCGGCCGTCGAAGAGCACGGCCTTGCCGTCGTTGGCGATGAGGCGCGTGCCGTCTTCGCCGTCGGGGTGCAGCTTCTCGAAGAGCTGCTGGATCGTGCCGGTGACGCCGCCCTGATCGGTCTCGTCCCAGTGCGCGCCGTCGAACACGGGGGTCGACACCCACACCGACGGCTCGGTCTGCGGGCGCGTCTTGGTGTCGACGCGCGGACCGAGACGCTGGCCTTCCCAGCCGTGGCGGGCTGCGTAACCGAGGTGCGCTTCGAGCACCTGACCCACGTTCATGCGGGACGGCACACCGAGCGGGTTGAGGACGATGTCGACGGGCGTGCCGTCGGCCATGAAGGGCATGTCCTCGACCGGGAGGATCTTGGCGATCACACCCTTGTTGCCGTGACGGCCGGCGAGCTTGTCGCCCTCGCTGATCTTGCGCTTCTGGCCCACATAGACGCGCACGAGCTGGTTCACGCCCGGCGGGAGCTCGTGGCCCTCATCGCGCGAGAACTTGCGGACGTCGATGACCTTGCCGGTCTCGCCGTGCGGGACCTTGAGCGACGTGTCGCGAACCTCACGCGCCTTCTCACCGAAGATGGCGCGCAGCAGGCGCTCTTCCGGCGTGAGCTCGGTCTCACCCTTGGGCGTGACCTTGCCGACGAGGATGTCGCCCGGGCCCACTTCGGCACCGATGCGGATGATGCCGTCCTCGTCGAGGTCCTTGAGGATGTCCTCGGACAGGTTCGGGATGTCGCGCGTGATCTCCTCGGCACCGAGCTTGGTGTCGCGCGCGTCGATCTCGTGCTCCTCGATGTGGATCGACGTGAGCACGTCGTCCTTCACCAGGCGCTCGGAGATCACGATCGCGTCCTCGAAGTTGTGGCCCTTCCACGGCATGAACGCGACGAGCAGGTTCTTGCCGAGCGCCAGCTCACCCTGATGGGTGGAGGGGCCGTCGGCGAGGATGTCGCCTTCCTTCACCGGGTCGCCGGTCTCCACGAGGGGCTTCTGGTTGATGCACGTTCCCTGGTTCGAACGGCGGAACTTGGAGAGCCGGTACGTGACCTTGCCCTTCCGGGTGCCGCTGTCGTACTCAACCACGATCGCGTCGCCCGAAACGTCGGTGACCCGTCCGTCGCCCTCGGCGATGACCAGATCGCCGGCGTCGCGCGCGGCGCGAGCCTCGACACCAGTGCCGATGAACGGTGCGGTCGGACGAAGGACCGGGACGGCCTGGCGCTGCATGTTGGCGCCCATGAGGGCGCGGTTCGCGTCGTCGTGCTCGAGGAACGGGATGAGCGACGTGGCCACCGAGACGATCTGCTTCGGCGACACGTCCATGTAGTCGACCTCGGTCGGGTCGACGTAGGCCACCTCACCGCGTCGGGCCCGCACCAGGACCTTCTCTTCCTGGAAGTTGCCGTCGGTGTCGACGGACGCGTTGGCCTGCGCGATGACGTAGCGGTCCTCGTCGTCGGCCGCGAGGTACTCGATCTTGCGCGTGGCCCGACCAGCCTCGACCTTCCGGTACGGCGTCTCGATGAAGCCGAACCGGTTGATGCGGGCGTACGTGGCGAGGTAGCCGATGAGACCGATGTTCGGACCTTCGGGCGTCTCGATCGGGCACATCCGGCCGTAGTGGCTGGGGTGCACGTCGCGGACCTCGAAGCCCGCGCGCTCGCGGGAGAGACCGCCGGGCCCGAGCGCCGAGAGGCGCCGCTTGTGGGTGAGGCCGGCCAGCGGGTTCGTCTGGTCCATGAACTGGCTGAGCTGGCTGGACCCGAAGAACTCCTTGATGGCCGCAACCACCGGGCGGATGTTGATGAGCGTCTGCGGCGTGATCGCCTCGACGTCCTGGGTGGTCATGCGCTCGCGCACGACTCGCTCCATGCGCGACAGACCGACCCGCACCTGGTTTTGGATGAGCTCACCCACCGAGCGCACGCGCCGGTTGCCGAAGTGGTCGATGTCGTCGCGGAAGTAGTCGTCGGGCTGGTCGTTCGAGTGCAGCTTCACCAGGTACGAGACGGTGGCGAGGATGTCGGCACGCGACAGCTGGTAGTCGACCGCGCCCTTCTCGGGGTCGGCGTTGGGCGCCTTGAGGTCGTACTTCGCGAGCGGCAGCTTCTTGTACTCGTCGGCGAGCTTCTTGCCGACCTTGTGCCGCCCGACCTTGGCCATGTCGTAGCGCTTGGGGTTGAAGAAGAGGTTCTCGAGGAGCTGGCGCGCGGAGTCGGGCGTGGGGGGCTCGCCCGGACGCAGCTTGCGGTAGATGTCGATGAATGCGGCCTCGGCGTTCTCGGTGTTGTCCTTGTCGAGCGTGTTCAGCATCGACTGATAGGGCGCGCCGTTCGGGTCGAGGATCAGCGTGGCGAGCTCCTCGGGGCTCTCGCCGAAGCCGAGGGCCTTGAGGAGGATCGTGACCGGCTGCTTGCGCTTGCGGTCGATGCGGACGAAGACGATGTCCTTCTTGTCGACCTCGAACTCGAGCCATGCACCACGGCCCGGGATCACCTTGGCGTCGACGACGTCCTTCTCCGGCTGGGTCTTGTCGGGGCTGATGTTGAAGTAGACGCCAGGGGACCGCACGAGCTGCGAGACGACGATGCGCTCGGTGCCGTTGATGATGAAGGTTCCCCGGTCGGTCATCATCGGGAAGTCCCCCATGAAGACCGTCTGCTCCTTGATCTCACCCGTCTGCGCGTTCATGAACCGGGCCGTCACGAAGAGCGGCCGGGCGTAGGTCATGTCGCGCTCACGGCACTCGTCTTCCGAGTGCTTGGGCGGGTCGAAGACGTGGTCGGCCAGCTCGAGCTTCAACGTGGCGGTGAAGTCTTCGATCGGGGAGATGTCGGCGAGGACCTCGGCGATGCCCTCATCGATGAAGTGGTTGAAGGACTCGCGCTGGACCGCAATGAGGTCGGGAAGCTCGAGAACTTCGGGGAGACGGGAGAAATTCAGTCGTTCGCGGGACGCGAGACGAGGCAAAGCGACTCCTTACAGCAGGACGAGGCGCGCGCGGACCAGGGCCAAGATGTTCAGCGGTGACAAGAACGGGCAGACACGGCTAGCCGGATCCTAGCCCTCGCTAGATCCGGCCGCAAACATGCGTCAGTGGGCAGACCCCCAAACGGGGTCGCCTATGAGTCCGGAACCCTAGGACGGGTCGGCACCCGGGTCAAGGATGGTGGAGATGAGACGCCGCACGGCCCAAGTCCCAAAACGATCGAGTCACTCCTCGATCGAGAGGTTGCACTCGCCCAGGTACCGGCCCAGGCCCTCGTAGAAGGTGGTTTGGGCGTCCTGCGAGAGGTCTTCGGGCTCCGCACCCTGGAAGTAGATGCGCTGGATGATCGGGCTGAGCTCGGGGTCGACCACCATCCCGTCGGCCACGCATCGGGCCTTGCGCAACGGGGCGTCGAAGCCCGCGACGAAGTCGCCAATGAGGGTGAGCCGGAGATCCAGCGTCGTGTACACGGCCTCTTCGAGCACTTCGGCCGTGGGGGCCTCCAGCGCGGTGTCCTCGCACGAGGTGAGCTCCACGAAGTCGTCGACGCGCTCGACCGAGGCCATCCCGATCGGGAGCGACCCCGCCCAGTCACCGAGGGCGGATTCGATCTCGTCGGTGTCGCGAGGTCGATCGCCGACAAACGCGGCCCGTACACACTGCTGCCCATCGCGCTCGAAGCCGATGTAGCGGTCGCCACCCCACCCGGTGATCGCCCGCAGCGCCGTCTCCACGTCGGTGCGGGTCGCGAGCATCAGGTACAGCGCGAAGGCACCGAACTCGTCGGCCGTCCCCACCCGCTTCTCGCCTGATGCCAGCTTCGGTCTCGGCACCCGGATCGGGTTTCGATGCGCTTGGCCGGCGACGGGGTCCAGGATGTCCTCGTCCGTGACCGGCGGATCCTCGAACGCATCGTCCACCTCGCTGCTCCCGAGGAGGTGCAACAGGTACACGTACGACGGACCGAGGACGTACGGCACGTTGCCGAGCACCTCGAGCGCGATCGGCACGCCCTCGGGAAGCGGCTCTCCCACGACGACGTCGTCTGGATTGGACCCGCCCGTGAAGTACTCGTCCTGCTCATCCTCGGAGAGCGAGCGGATGAAGTCCTGCTCGATCAACGTGGCATCGCCCTCGACGAGCGCGTCGATCGCGAACGCCGCGCCGCTCGTCTCGGCCGAGTCGTAGAGCGCGTCGAGGTCGAAGTGCTGATCCTGGAGCACGTGGACGAGCTCGTGAGCGACGGTGACTCGCACGTTCACATCCCGCAGGTTCTTGCCCCGGATGACCATGACCTCGCGTGTGAAGTCGTAGTACCCGACGACCGTGTTCTCATCGAGGTCGCTGCTCGCCCCAATAAGGTCGACGTCGGGACCGATGAGCGCGAGGGCGTGGAGCTGCCCGGCAAACTGCGCGGCCTCGGCGCGGTCCTTCGCGGTCACGTCGTCTTCGTCAGTTGCGACCTTGCGCCGGAACGCCCGGTCGGAGAGGAACTCCACCGGGATGGGGTGGTCGAAGTCGAGGCCACGGGCCCGCTCGACAAACGTCGCGATCTTCTCCACCCGAGGGTCCCAGTTGTCGGGCGGCGGCACCGGCCTCTTCGCACCGCCGGTGGCCGACGCGGGCGCGCCCGACATGGCGAGCGCGACCGCGAGGCCGACGGTGATGCTGAGGACGCGCCGCGATGTGCCCACGCGATCCGCCTTGAAGCTGGCTCAGCGACTCCTGGCCGCCGAGCCCTACTTCATCTCGACGGTTGCACCGGCCCCTTCGAGCTGCGCCTTCGCCTTTTCTGCCTCTTCCTTGGCGACCTTCTCGAGGACGGGCTTGGGCGCGCCGTCGACCAGATCCTTGGCTTCCTTGAGACCGAGGCTCGTGAGCGCCCGGACCTCCTTGATGACCTGGATCTTCTTGTCGCCCGCGGCGATGAGGATGACGTCGAACTCGTCCTGCTCCTCGGCTGCGGCAGCCTCGCCGCCGCCACCCGCGCCGGCCGCGGCCGCGACTGCGACCGGAGCCGCGGCGGTGACGCCGAACTCCTCTTCGAACGCCTTGAGGAACTCGTTGAGCTCGAGGACAGTCATGTTCTTGAAGACGTCCAAGAGGTCGGTCGTGCTCATGGTGGCCATGTCAGGTGCTCTCCTCCTCGATTGCCTCGCTCGCTGCGTCCGGGGAACCATCTCCCTGGTCGACGGCGCTGGCGCCGTCTCCTGGGAGTCGAGCGGCCAAGCCACTCGCCTCCCCGTCCGCGCCCGCTTGCTCGGCGTTTGTGTCTTCAGCTTCCGCTAGGGCGGTGCTGTCATTGACTTCTTCGGCCGGGGCGACGGGCCCCGCCGCGCTCTCGCCGCCGGCAACCCGCTGGTCCACGTACGCCTTGACGCCGTACGCGAAGTTGCGGGTGAAGGCTTGGAACAGACCGGCCGCCTTCACGAGCGGCGCCTGGAACCCACCGGCGAGTCGCGCCAACAGCACGTCGCGGGGCTCGATGTCGGCGAGGGACTCGATCTCGGCCGCGGTCAAGA
>JANOHN010000126.1:0-25067 GCA_031406505.1 Acidimicrobiia bacterium
GGAGGTCGAACGCGAATCCGTCGCTCGCGATCTGGAGCGCGCCGAGCACCACGACGAGCAGCCCGATCATCGTGATCGCCTCGAACGGCACACGGCTCCGACGACTCGACTCGGCGGACCCGGGCTTGTGCATCCACCACACCAGGGCGGCGACGACCACCACCACACCGCACGCGGCGAGCGTCGTCTGCTTCGTGAGCACCGAGAGCGCGAGGAGCACGCCGGTGACGACTCGCCCACGCGTACCACGGTCGGAGCGGCGCAACCCGTCGTCGACCACACGCAGCGACCCGAGCACGAAGAAGGACCATGCGAGCTGATCGGTCCGACCCTCGAACACCCCGTTCGTGGAGAAGATCGTGAACGCCGACAGCGGGAAAGCCACGATCATCGCCACCCGCGCCCACGCGGTCGGCCGGTCGCCGCCGGCGCGCCACGCGAAGCGTCCGAGCGCAACGAGGGTGGCGCCGACTGCAACCATCGACACGAAGGGGCCCCAGCCCTCCCACCACGTGATACGGAGCAGCACCGCCACAACCGCGGGGAAGACGGGCGTGTACAGCATCCCGACATATCCCGCGCCGGGATCGCCATACGGGAAGTGCCCGCGCGCGATCGCCTTGGCGTCGGCCATCACATGCTCCGACCAGCCGATGTCGGGATGACCGACGAAGAGCAAGCTGACGAGCGAGTACACGAGCCCGCCCACGAGCAGCAGCGCGATCAGCACCGGCACGACATCGAGCGCGGACCATGCCCTTCGCTTGAGTGCGTCGGCGGTGCTCATCGGCTCATCCGTGGCGCGTCGCCTTCAACATCGCCTTCACCGACGACAGCACGCCTTGGCGTGTGGCCGAACGGTGGTGCGAAGCACCCTCGCTTGACAGGTTCGCTCGGTGCTCGAGGAACCAGTCGTACGACTGGGCGAACATCTCTGCGTTCGACCAGCGTGGCTTCCAACCGAGATCGGCTTCCGCGTTCGTGGTGTCGAACCACATCGAATTGCCGTACATCAGCCAGTGATACGTGGCGAACGGCGTGAGCCCGAGCGTCGACGTGAGGCGCATCGCCGCCGCCGCGAGACCAGCTGGCAGCGAGCGCACCTTCGCGCCGGTTCCTGCGTGCGCGCACAACGCCTCGAGCGTCTCACGCATGGTCCCGAACTCACCCGCACCGATGTTGTACGTGCTCGGGCCCGACCGATCGCCCGCGAGGATGCACGCGTCGGCCAGGTCGTCGGCGTGGACGAACTGGTACACGTTGTCGCCCGAGCCGAGAACGAACACGTCAACACCGTCGGCGATCCAGTCGAAGAGGATCGCGAAGATGCCGAGTCGGCCGTGGCCCAGGATCGTGCGGGGCCGGATGATCGACACGTCGAGGCCGCGCGACACGGCGGCACGGCACAAATGCTCGGCCTCGAGCTTGGCCTGCCCGTAGGGCTCTCGGGGGCTCGGCGGCGTGTCGGGCATCACCGGGTTGTGCTCGGGGACGCCGAACACCGCGCTCGACGACGTGGACACGACCTTCTCGACCCCTGCTGCTTCGCACGCGTCGAGCAGCACCTCGGTGCCGGTGATGTTCACGGACCGCGTGAGCGAGGTGTCGCGAGCGAGCGGTACCTGCGCAACGTTGTGGAACACCACGTCCATATCGGCACAGGCCTCGCGGACAAGCGACACGTCGCGGATGTCGCCGCCCACGAACTCCACGTCGCTCGGACGGTCGTCGGCATCGACGAGGTCGAGGACCCGCACCGACGTGCCGCGTTCCAGGAGACGCGCCACGAGGAGCGACCCGAAGTACCCGCTCCCGCCGGTGACGAGCGCGCTCACAGGGTGATGCCGCGGTCCATGCACCACTCCACGCTGCGGCGCATGCCCTCGGCCAGGTCGACGGCCGGCTCGTAACCGAGCTCCTCGCGCGCCGCGCTGATGTCGCAGGCGATCGTCTTGTTCAGCTCTCCGAGCACGTGCAGCTCTTGGTGGTAGCGCCCGCGCTCCTGGAGGAAGCCGTCGGCGCTCTCGGCCAGATCACCGATGAAGCGCGGGACGCGCACCTGACGCTCGGAGACCTCGAGGCCCGCGTCGGACAACGCTCGCTTCACCGTCGCGACGACCTCGGTCATCGGATACGGCCGCGCATCGGCGATCCAATAGGCCTTGCCGGTCGCGTCCGCTTGCCGCTCCGCGCGCACGATGCCGTCGACGAGGTTGCCGATGTACACCATCGACCGGCGGTTCTCACCGGTTCCGAACATCGGAAACATCCCGCGGCGCACAAGACGGAAGAACGAGGTCTGACGCTCGGGTTGGTACGGCCCGTAGAACCACGGCGGCCGCACGATGACTGCATCGAGGTCGCCCGCGCCGACTGCGTCGTTCACCACGAGCTCCGCGTCCATCTTCGAGCGCCCATACCCGAGGTAGGGACGGTACGGCTCGTCGGCGCGGAACACATCGTCGGGCGCGGAGTTCACACCGAACGGCGAGTTCGACGAGACATGCACGAACCGGCCCGTGCCCGACGCGATCGCCTGTTCGACGACTGCCCGCGCGCCAGCCGAGTTGACGACGAAGTCGGCGGCCCGCTTCGGATGGATGACGCCCGCGGTGTGGATGACCGACGCGCCGCCGGCGCCTTCGAACAGGCGCGCGAGAACATCGGGATCGGTCATGTCACCGACGTGCACCTCGGCCCGTTCGGCAACCGCGAGCACGTCGGGCACCTCAGACGGGGTATGCACGAGCGCGCGCAACGAGCCGTCGCGCGCATGGCCCGAGTCGTCGCTTCCCGAGAAGGCGCCAAGCAATGCCCGACCGAGCCAGCCGCCGGCCCCGGTGACGATCGTGGTCTGCGGGTCGGAGGCGCGCGTCATCGAGTGCCGGCAAGGAACGCGGCGCAGTTCCTCGACGCGATCGCCATGATCGTGCCCTGCGGGTTCAAGCCGGGCGCTTCGGGCAACAGCGACGAGTCGTTCACGCGCAAGTTGTCGAACCCGTGCACCCGACCGAATGAGTCGGTGCCAGCACGGGCCCGGTCCTCCCCCATGGGCACGCCCGAGCACAGGTGCACCGTCATGAGGTTCAGGTCGCGTGGCTTGAGGCGCAGACCCAGCTCGGTGAGGTCGGCGGCAGTGTGGAGCTCGACGGCTCCGTTGATCGACGGGTACACCTGCCGAGCACCGGCTGCGAAGAGCAAGTGCACCATGCGCATCATCGCGTGCACGAGCATCTTCCCGTCGGCGCGAGTCAACCGGTAGGTGACGAGGGGATCGCGCAGCAACGGCAACGCGTTGATGTGGCCGCGGCCCTCGGTGCGCGTCGCGGCGTAGTACAGGCTCGACCGCTCCCAATCTGCGGTCACCTCGGCGAAGCGCGCCCACTCGGGCGCGAGCGCGAGGCCCAACAGCCCCGGTCCGCTCGCCGACCCGCCAATCGAGATGTGCGGCGCAAACTCCTTCACCTGGTGCACCGGCACGTCGCTGGGCACATTGACCGCGTCGTCGAATCGAGCGACCGCCTTCACCATCGGGTGCACTGCGAGCGTGCGCCCCACGTTCTTGCGCACCCCCGAGCGTTGGAGCAACGCGGGGGTCTGGATCGCGCCGGCGCACACGAACACGTGCTCAGCGCGTATGCGCACGGGCTCCGGGTATCCGTCGGGATGGCGCTTCGTGGCCCGCACCTCGACGATGCGCCGACCGCGCTTGACGAGCCGATCGACGCGCACACCGGTCAGGATCGACGCACCGGCTTCGCGCGCACGCGGCAGGTACGTGCGCGTCATCGTCTGGCGCTCGCCGTCGGCCGCATCGGCCTTGTCGCGATACACCATCCACCGCGGCACCTCCCGTGCGGCCCAACCGAGCGTCGCGGCCCCACGCTCGATGACACTCGACGCGGGTGTCACGTCGCCCGGCACGGTGCCAATGCTCAACGTCTTCTCGATCTCACGCGCGTGCTCGGCGATGTCGCGCTCGCTCAGGTCTCGGATCGCGAACCGGCGCGCCCAGTCACCCAGGAGCTCGGGATCGGGGCGGTGGTAGAGCCCGCTGTTGACCTCGGAGCCACCGCCCGCACCGCGCCCTTCCGTGTAGATGATCGGCGGTCGCCCGAGCGCGACGGTTTGACCCGCGCTCCGGTACTGCGCCGCCATCTGCTCGAGTGAGAAGGGCTCGTACTCGCCGACCTCGACCCAGTCGCCCTCCTCCAGCACCATCACCTCACGACCCGCTTCCGCGAGCCGCGCCGCGGTCAACGCGCCACCCGGGCCCGAGCCGATGATCAGGATCTCGGTCCGGATCATCGGGCCGCCGAACCCGGTGCCGCCACGGTGAACCCGGCCGCCGCCCCGGGCCAGTGGTCGGCCGCATACGCGGTCGCCAGCGACACGACGAAGAGCGACAGCTCGGAGTAGCCCGGCAGCATTCGATCCGAGAGCCGCTGGACGACCGTGCGCCACGCGTCGTCGGGGTCGGATCCGCCGAGGGCGGCCAGCCCCCATGCCGTCGCACCGAGCACGCTGGCCACCGCCCCGGTCCCAAGCTGCACCGGCTGGCTCGCGACCCGCCAGCGGTCGACGACGAATCGGGCCGTGCTCTCGCGTTGATCGGCGTCGAGGAAGGGGAAGCGCTCGGCGATCAGGGCATCCGTGAAGCCCGCGACAGCACGCTCCGGCAGGGCCCGCATCGGTGCAACGCTATCCGGGGCAGCCATGCTCCTCGGCGCCGCATACCCACTTCACGCATCGGGCCGGGACGCCCTCGCTCGGCGGCCCGTAATCTACGGACATGGCGGTCTCCACCACGGTTCCGGCGCGCCGTCATGGCACGTGGGTGAAGTGGGCGCGCTTGGCCGTGACCGCCGTGCTCATGGCGGTGCTCCTCACGAAGTTCGACCCCGGGGAGTTCGTCCCGTCGGATCGCAGCCTTCCCGGCACGCTGGCCTTCCTGATCGCCGGCATCGCCCTCATGGCGTTCAGCTTCCTCGCCGCATCGTGGCGTTGGCAGCGCGTCCTCGCCGTGTTCGGCGCCACCGTTCCGTTGCGCACGCTGCTCAAGCACTACCTCGCTGGGCAATTCGTGGGCAACGCGCTGCCGTCAACCGTGGGGGGCGACGTGCTGCGCGTCAGTCGCTCATCGCTCGACACCGGCTCACGCGAGATCGCCTTCGCGGCGGTGGTGATCGAGCGCCTCACCGGGTTCTTCGCCTTGCCGATGCTCACGTTCCTCGGGTTCCTGATCCGCCCCGACCTGCTCGAGAAGGGGCGCTCGTGGATCGCAGTGGCCATCGCCGTCGGCGCGCTGCTCATCCTCGGTGTCATCCTCCTCTTCGCGGCGAGTCCACGCCTCGCCGGGCGCTTCAAGGACCACGAGAACTGGATGCGCTACATCGGGATTGTCCACGTGGGCATCGACCGATTGCGCCACGATCCCCGCGACGCGTGGGCCGCGCTCGGTGCGGCACTCGTGTACCAGATGACAGTGGTCGCATCCGTCTACTGCGCGGTGCACACGATCGGCCTGGACAAGCTCCCGAACGCGGCGGTGCTCGCGTTCGTCCCCGCCGTCGCGATGGTGCAGGTGCTGCCGATCTCAATCTTCGGTGGGCTCGGAGTGCGTGAAGGCATGCTCACGCTGCTGCTGCACCCGCTCGGCGTCCCACAAGGACAGGCGATCGCCGTTGGGCTCCTGTGGTACGCGATGACCCTCATCGTCAGCCTGGCCGCCGCGCCGGCGTTCGTGATGGGCCACCGCGGCAAGCACGTCGCGGCGCCCGTACCGGCGCCGGCGCCCGCACCTGCACCCGAGGCGCCGTGAGCGTCGCGCCGCCGCAGCTGCGCGGCATGCACCGACGGTTCCCCTCGGCGCGCGTCCTGAGTGACGGCACGGTCGTGTACTGGTGGGCCGAGCTCGTGTCGGTCGTCGCCTTCTACCTCGTGTACTCGACGGTGCGGAACCTCAACGGGAACGACGCGTCGCTCGCACGGAGCAACGCGCTGAAGCTCATGCGCTGGCAGGAGTCGCTCGGCATCAACCACGAGCGGGTGCTCCAGGAGTGGGCGCTCAACTTCAAGCCGCTCATCGTTGCGTGCAACTACTTCTACGGCTCACTGCACTTCGTGGTCACCGGTGGGGTGATGATCTTCCTGTACCGGAAGTTCTCCGACGACTACCCGCTCTGGCGAAACATGCTCGCCTTCGCCACGGCGCTCGCGCTGATCGGGTTCGCTCTGTGGCCGCTCATGCCACCCCGACTGCTGCCATCGCACTTCGGCTTCGTTGACACGCTCGACCGCTACCCGACCTTCTGGTCGTTCAACCGCGGCGCGGTGAACAAGATCTCGAACCAGTTCGCCGCGATGCCGAGCGTGCATTGCGCGTGGGCCCTGTGGTGTGCACTCGCGCTCGTCCCGAGGTTGCGTCGTGGGTGGGCAAAGCTGCTCGCTGCGCTCTACCCAGTCGGAACGGTCACCGCGATCGTGCTCACCGCCAACCACTTCATCCTTGATGCGGTGGGTGGCTTCGTGACTCTCGCACTCGGATACCTGCTGGCGCGCACGTTCACCAGAGCTGGGCGCGGCGATCCCGACTCGGCAGTCGAAGCGCACAGCGGTGGGGCCACTCCCGCCGCCACCTGAGCCACCCGCGTTAGTCGTTCTTGTCGAGGTGCCTCGCGAAGAGGTAGCCGGCAAGGAAGCCCGCGAGACCACACGCGGCGATCACGAACACGAGCGGGACCCTCACCGACTTGACGAGGAAGTCGATCTTCGCTTCCTCGAGGTTGAGCGCCGCGAACAGCGCCACAAGCCCGATCAACGCCATCATGCCGATCTGGCGTCCGCTCGGACGCCACCCGACCTTCGCCGAACTTTGCATCGCGCCGTCTGTCATCCCCCGCCTCCTCGATCGCAGTCGAAAAATGCTATCGAGGTCGGCCCGGGGCTGCACCTGGCTGGGAACGCTCGGCCACGACGGCAAGCGCCGTCTCGCGCACGGCGCGGTCGGCGAACGAGAGCTGCGCATCCCGGGCGTTCACGATCGCCAACCGGCGCGGCGGGATGCCCGCGATCGGGAGCACCTGCACGTCGAGTTCGGCCGGGACTGCGGTCTCCGGGAGCACCGACGCGCCCGCACCCGCGGCCACGAGGTCGGCGACGAGGCGGATGCCCTCGACCTCGACGTTGATCCGGAGCTCCAACCCCTGATGCGCGGCCGCAACCTCCACCTCGTGACGAAGTGGGTTCTCCGACGGCGGCATCACGAGCCCGAGCGCGACGACCGCGGCCAACGGCACGGGCGGAGGAGGGAGCCGCGCCCCACGAGGCACGACCGCGACGAGCGCCTCTTCGAGGATGGTCTCGACATGGAGACGCCGGTCCGACACCGGCTCGGTGACGACGGCCTGCGCGAGCTCGCCGGCGAGCACATCGCCGATGAGCCGCTCCGACGCGGCTTCGCTCACGCGCAGACGGATGCCGGGCGCGCGTTCGCGCAGCTCGGCCACGAGCCGCGGCACGACCCAACGACTCGCAGTACCCACGATCCCAAAGCTCGCGTCGCCGACCTCGAGCCCCTGGAGCATCGCGAGATCGGCCCGCATGGCGTCGACCTCACGGCGGATGCGTCGAGCCCGCTCGAGCACCACGTCGCCCGACTCGGTCGGCGCCGCACCCCGCCGCCCGCGGACTAGGAGCTGGACGCCGAGCTCCGACTCGAGCTGGCGGACCTGATCCGAGACGTTCGACTGCACCGTGGCCAGCACGTCGGCCGCCGCGGTGAACGACCCCTCGTCGGCGATTGCCAACAGCGTCTCGAGGTGTCGTAGCTCCATAGAGAGGCACCTTACCATCGGTAAGACCGATGGGTATCATCATCTCTACCTGTTGGACAGATTGCTTCCCGGCGTGCACCATGGTCCCGCGGTCGTTTCGGGCACTTGGCACCCCCCGCTGGTTGCCCGAACACTGCACCCGACCCCAGGGTCGAACGGCGGAGCGAGCAAGGGAGCGTGGGGTGGCGGCGGAGACGATCTCGAACCTGATTTTCACCGGTCCATTGGCATGGACCGTCGACGCGGCATGCGTCAACCAGACCGACCTCTTCTTTGCGCCGGCCGGCGAGCGCCCGGAAACCCGGGTGCTGCGCGAGTCCCAGGCTCGATCGATCTGCCACCGATGCGCCGTCGTGCACCCCTGCCGCGACTGGGCCCGGGAGAACCGCGAGTACGGGTTCTGGGGCGGCGAGTCGGAAGAGGAGCGTGCCGCAGCCGGCTACCGGGTCGACATGCCGGTCGGTCGCGTTGCGCGCTACCCGAAAGGTCAAGGCAAGCCGGTCAAGCCGCGCGAGTCCCGCGTCGCCTGATCCACTCCCCAGCTGACTCGGCTTCCGCGCGGCGCGGAGGCTGCTCCATCTGATCGGCCCCTACGCTCTGGCTGCACGCGAACGAGGGGGACGGGGTGACCGAGACACCCGAAGGTGTCGAGCTCGACGTACTCACACCCTGGTTCGCCGCGCATGTGGACGGTGCCGGCGACAGCCCCCTGCGCGCCGAGGTGATCGCGGGCGGACGATCCAACCTCACCTACGCGATCAGCGACGCGGATCACAACTGGGTGTTGCGCCGGCCACCACTCGGCCATGTGGTGGCGACTGCGCACGACATGACGCGTGAGCATCGGGTGATGTCCGCGCTCGCAAGCACCGACGTTCCCGTGCCTCGCGTCTTTGCCATGTGTGAGGACGCGTCGCTGATCGGCGCACCGTTCTACGTGATGGAAAGGGTCGACGGTCGGGTGCTCCGGGATCTCGAGGAGATCGCGACCCTCGACGAGGACGAGGCCCGTCGATGCTCCCTGGCGCTCGTCGATGTGCTCGCCTCCCTGCACGACGTCGACTACGAGGCAGTAGGCCTGGGCGCCTTCGGGCGACCCGACGGCTTCCTCGCGCGTAACGTCGCGCGCTGGGGCAAGCAGTGGCAGGCGAACAAAACACGCGAGCTCCCGGCGATCGACGAGCTCGCGCGCCGCCTCGATGCAGCACTGCCGGAATCTGGCCCGGCGACGATCGTGCACGGCGACTACCGCCTCGACAACACGATGCTCGACCCCCACGACGCCGGCCGCATCGTCGCAGTCCTCGACTGGGAGATGTCGACGCTGGGCGACCCGCTCACCGATCTCGCCCTCCTCCTCGTGTACTGGGGCGCCGGTGGATCCGACATCTTGATCAGCTCGACGCGCGGAGTCTCGCAAGTGCCCGGCTTCCTTCCGATCGACGAGATCATCGCCCGCTACGCCGAGCGATCGGGTCGATCGATCGAGCACCTCGACTTCTACGTGGTGTTCGCGTTCTACAAGCTCGCAGTCATCCTCGAAGGGATCAACGCTCGCTTCCGCATGGGCAAGACAGTCGGCGAGGGCTTCGGGGAGATGGGTGCAGGGGTGGCTGCACTAGCCGAGGCCGCGCTCGAACGGGCCGCGCAGTCGTCCGACCCGCGCTTGCGCGGCTAGCGCGGTCAGACTCGATGGACGCCTGGCTCCGGGTCACGCCGTCATGCCGGATCGATATGAACGAGATCCAATGGCGTACGAGTCGCTCCGGCGGACCGGGCGGTCAGCACGCCAACACCTCGGACACGCGGGTCGAAGTGGTGTTCGACATCACCGAGTCGGCATCGCTCGGACCGCGCCAACGGGCGCGACTGCTCGAGCGGCTCGGACCGGTCGTGCGAGCGACGGCTTCCGACTCGCGCTCGCAGGCCCGCAATCGGGAACTGGCGCTCGAACGCCTCGGGGTACGCCTGGCCGCGGGGCTGCACGTCGAAGCGACCAGGCGGGCCACCCGGCCGTCGAGGGCGGCGAAGCGCCGCCGGCTCGACTCCAAGCGTCACCGCGGCGAGATCAAACGCGGCCGCGGCCGCCCGTCAGGAGACGAGTAACAAGCGGTAGCCAAGCACCAGGGGCGTCAAACGTGTCGGCTGATGTAGCCGCGGCGGCGGAACGTGGCGAGCATGCGCGTGAGGTACCAGACTCCGAGGATTGCCAGCACGACCGCCCCGCCCGCGGCGATGCCGACCTCGTCCCAGGGCAGCGGATGGCCGGCGACGACTTGCTGCGCCGCCGCGAACACGTGCGTGGTTGGCAGTACCTCCGCGATTGGCTGGAGCACGCCCGGCAGCGCGTTGACCGGATAGAAGATCCCCGAGAGCGGCAACAAGAGCGCGATGAACCCCCACGTCATGATCTCGGCGCCCTGGCCGAGCCGCAGGATGAGCCCGATCACCACGAGCGCGACCGACCAGCCAACGAACAGCAGCACCGCGATGAGCGGGATCAACGCTAAGCCGAGGCTCGTGATCTCGAAGGCAAACAAGGCGAGTGCGACCAGCGAGACCACCGTCACGCCGATAGCGAGCTTCACGAGACCGAACAGCGCGACGCCGGCCCCGTACTCGAGCTCCGACAACGGCGTCACCATGAGGTTGAGCAGGTTGCGCGACCAGGTCTCCTCGAGGAATCCGGTGGCAACGCTGACCTCGGCCTGGAAGACCACGTGAAAGAGAATGATCCCGGCAAGGAGGAAGGCCGCGCTCGCCGCGGCGGCGCCCTGTTGACGGCCGAAGTACACGCCAATCGCGCCGAACAGGATCGCATCGACAACGGGCCACACCACCACGTCGAACCAACGCTGCGGTGCGCGTTGCAACACGTACGCCTGACGGCGCGCGATCGCAAGCGCCCGGTCTCCGCTGAACGTCACTGCGCCTGCTCCCCGGGCTGCGCGGTGTCCGCGAGATGCAGGAAGACGCCTTCGAGGTCGTCGCGGCCGAATCGCGTCGCAACTTCCTCGGCAGTCCCGTCGGCGACCACGCGTCCACCCGACACGAACACCACGCGGTCGCAGAGGCGCTCGACCTCGAGCATGTTGTGGCTGGTCACGAGCAACGCAGTGCCTTCCTCCGAGCACAGGCGTTCGAGCCCGTTACGCACGCGGCGCGCCACGTCGGGGTCGAGCGACGCGGTCGGCTCGTCGAGCACCAGCAGACGCGGATGGTGCAGGGTCGCCTTGATGATCCCGACCAGCGTGCGCTGACCCGACGACAGCTCATTGCCCATCGCGAGCGCGAGGTCGGAGATGCCGAATCGCTCCAATGCCAACGCGGCAGCCGGCGCAGGATCGTGGATCCCGTACAGCCGACCGAACAGCACGAGAAACTCGTTCACCTTGAGCCGCTCGGGCAGTGGCAGGTAGCCCGCGGCGAAGCCGACCTGCTCCATCGCGGCGCTGCGGTCGCGTGGTAGACGCTTGCCCACGATCTCGATCTCGCCCGCGTCGGGCGTGATCACGCCGAGCAGCATCATCAGCGTGGTGGTCTTGCCCGCACCGTTGGGGCCGAGGAGCGCGACGCGCTCACCGGCGTCGACCTGGAGGTCGATGCCGTCCACCGCCCGTACGCGCTTGTACTCCTTCACCAGGCCGCGGGCTTGGAGCACGGGCGCGCGCTGCGTCGGCTCGGAAGAGTCGGACATGACGGGAGTTTCGCAGAAGTCGGTCAGAGCGGCGCGAGTAATTCGGAGAGGGCGTCCATACCCACCCGACCCGAGACGAGTAACGCTCGGAAAGAGAAGCGGGAGGGTGGACGTAGGGTTGGTGGGTGGAGGATGGATTGACTTGGGAGGGGACGGCGTCGGATTTGCGACGGCCGGTGCTGATTGCTGGGTTCGAGGGGTGGAACGACGCGGGGGATGCGGCGTCGGGGGCCGCGACTTGGCTGACGCAGCACAGTCGTAGTGATGCGGAGCGGGTTGCGTTCATCGACCCCGAGGAGCACTTCGACTTCCAAGCGCGTCGCCCGCAGGTCACGCTCGCGGGTGGCGTCACCCGGTCGGTGGCGTGGCCGGAGAACGTGTTCTTCACGGTGCACCGCGACGAGCGCGACCTCGTGGTGCTGCGCGGGATCGAGCCGAGCTACCGGTGGCCGTCGTTCTGTCGGGCCGTGCTGTCGGTGGCCCGGGCGACGTCGTGTGAGATGGTCGTCACGTTCGGCGCGCTCTTGGCCGATGTGCCGCACACCCGCGAGGCGCGGGTCACGGGTACGGCGACTGATCCTGATCTCGTGGTTCGCCTCGGTCTCGCGCAGTCACGGTACGAAGGGCCCACTGGGATCGTCGGCGTACTGCACGACCACTGCCGCGCGCAGGGCATGGACTCGGTTTCGCTGTGGGCGCCGGTGCCGCACTACCTCGCCGCGCCGCCGAACCCGCCAGCCATCCTTGCGCTGCTCGGCCGGGCCGCGGGATTGCTCGGGCTGGACCTCGATCTCTCCCGCCTGCATCGGACCGCGGCGGCGTGGCGCGAGAAGGTTGACGAGGTGACATCGGCCGACGACGACGTGCGCGGCTATGTGCGCACGCTCGAAGCGCGCTACGACGCCGAGACCAGCGGTGATCCATCGGACACGTCGTGGGGCGCCAACCTCCCCACCGGTGACGAGCTCGCCAACGAGGTCGAGCGCTTCCTGCGCGACCAGCGCGACGGCTGAGTCCCGGAGACATCCAGAAGTCCACTACTCCAGAAGATCGCGGGCGACGGCTTCCCAGAGCGTCTCGGAGAGGCCGAGTGATTCCTGATCGACCCGCTCGTCGTTCCCGTGGAACATCGTGGCGTAATCCTCGAACGCCAACCGGCGGCTGAACAGCGCGAACCCGTAGCCGACCGAGCCGGCGCGGCGGAAGAAGCGGTTGTCCGTGCCACCGACCATGAGGAACGGGACGAGCGACGAGTCCTTGACCAGCTTGTTCGTCACTCGACTCAGCGAGTCCCACAGTGGCGTGTCGATGGGCGACTCGGTCGCGGGGTCGTCATTCGACTCGATCTCGACTCGATCGGCGAGATCACCGAGCGCTTCCTCGAGCATCGCTCGGGCCGACGCCCCGTCCTGGCCCGGCAACGTGCGGATGTCGACCTCGAGCTCGACGAGATCGGGGATCACGTTCGTTTTCGTGCCCCCGTGCATGACCGTGGGCGCGAACGTGGTGTGCGTGCACGCGTGCACGAGCCGCGACATGCCGAGTGGGAGCTCCGCAAGGGCGTCGCGCAAGCCGTCGGGATCGAGAAAGGCGCGCGTGACCTCCTCGGGATACTCCATGCCCTTTACGAACTGACGCCAGACCTCGTGGATCATGCCGCCGGGCTGGTACGCGTGGATGCGGCGCACCACTTCGGCCGCGGTCACCAACGCATTGTCGGTGCGGAATGGCTGGGAGCCATGGCCGGGAGTGCCGCGGATGCGGAGCTTCGACCAGAACGTGCCCTTCTCAGCCGTGAGCACCGGCAGCCGTACACCGTCGGCGGTCGGCATCTGGTAACCGCCCGACTCCGTGAGCACGTAGTCGGCATAGACGGCGTCGCGCTGGTTCTCGACGAGCCACTTGGCGCCCCACGTGCCCAGCGCCTCCTCGTCGGCGACCGCGAGGTAGATCAGCGTGCCCTTGGGCTTGAACCCGCTGTCGGCGAGGTGTCGGAACGCGACCGCTTGCGATGCGGTGATGTTGAGCATGTCGACCGCGCCGCGGCCCCAGACGAACCCATCGACGATGTCGCCCGAGAACGGGTCGCGCGTCCAGCCGTCGGGGTTCACTGGCACCACGTCCGTGTGACCCATGAGGAGCAGGCTCGGCGCGTTCGGGTCGGTTCCCTCGATGCGCGCGACGAGGCTCGATCGACCCGGTTGCGGCTCGTAGCGCTCGACCGCGAGCCCGCTCGTCCCGAGGTACGACTCGAGCAGATCGACGCTGCGAACCTCTTCACCCGACTCCACGTGCCCGTCGTTCACGCACGCGTTGCGAATCATCTGCTGGAGCAGGTCGGTGGTCTCCGCAGTGAGATCGGTCGCAGCCATCGTGAGCACCGTACTGCCGTGCTCCGTTGACTGTCACCGCCCGTACACTGTTCGACCCCGGGGTGAGCCGAAGCCCTTTGCACCAGGGATTGCACAAAGGGATGAGCATGCGCTGTTCACGTCCATGCCTGTTCGTGGTCCTCATCGCGATCCTCGTGCACGCACTCCCCGCCGCCGCAAGCAATCCGAAGCGCACGTCGGTGCGATTCGACGGGGCGCTCGCGGCGGCGGCCGAGCGACTGGACGATCTGGAGACACCGGCCAACCTCGGACCCGGCGCGCGCATCGTGTTCATCGGCGACTCGTTAGGAAACACGGTTGCCGATGGCATCCTGCCCGCGGCAGCCGCGCGCGGTGCGACTGTCGTGCAGCACACCGCCCCCGGTTGCTCGACCATCGAAGGACTCCCGCTGCTCCCCGACGGGTCGGTCATCCCCTGGGCGCCGGGCTGCCTCGACTACTTGGTGGGAACGTGGCGGGCGAAGGTCGCGGCCGAACCGGCCGACGCCGTCGTGTGGTTGTCGAGCTTCGATGCCGCCAACCGCCTCATCGACAACGTGCAGGCCGATCCCGCGACTCCCGAAGGACGACAGCGGATCGCGGACCTCTTCGTCGAGACCGCCAACATCGTCGCGGCGCCCGGCACCGGCCGTCGCGTCGTCCTGCTCCTTCCCGCACCGTCGGCACCAAGCTTTCGCAACGGCGACCCGGACCCCCAATCCGCGATCGACGTCAGGCACCACCGCGCCATCCTGCACCTCGTGGTCGAGCGCGACCCGACACGATTCTCGATGTATCGCCTCGACCGGCTCCTCTGCCCACGGGGCGCACCATGCCCGGCCGAGCCCGTGCCCGGAGTCGCACCGCGGTCGCTCGACGGCGGCCACCTCACTCCTGAGGGCGCCGCGTGGCTCGCGCCGCACCTGCTCGACGCGCTCGGCGTGACCTGACCGCCGAGGTCCTCGGCTCAGTCAGGCAACCGCGGCGCGGTACAACAGCCGGTCGTGGTCTACCCAACGCTCGGCTTTGCCTTCGAGCACCATGTGCTCAAGGTGCGCGAACGTCTCGCTCTCGGCCATCACGCCCCAGTGCCGCTTCGGGAAGATCGCGTGCGCGAGCTCCTGCACCGTGGCCGGTCCCAAGCCGCGCGACGCCGCGAGGATGAACTCCATGCGCTCGTCGTGGTGAAGCTTGATCGCGTCGACCCGCCCCGGAACATCGTCGAACGGGTGCCCGTGCGCAGGGAGGCCGAGGCGCACACCGTCGAGCGCAGCCACAAGATCGAGCGTCTGGATGTACGACTTCAACGCGTCGGCGCCGTTGCCCACACCAGAGATGTGCGGCGTGATCGACGGGAGCACGTGGTCGCCGGAGATCAGCAGCCCGTGCTCAGGGTCGAAGAGGCACAAGTGATCGATGGTGTGCCCAGGAGTGTGGATGGAGACCCACTCGCGATCGGCGAGGCGCACGCGCTCACCGTGCACGACGCGTCGACTCGGTCGGGGCGGAGCGAAGATCCTCCGCAACGCCCTGATCGCCAGGCGACGGGCCAACGGCGGAAGCGGGTGCTTCGTACCGCCCCAAGGCGTCTCGCCACCCCAAGGCACTGATCCCGCTTGCGCTTCCTCGGTGGGGTCCTCGCGCAGCGGGTCGCCTTCGTAGTCGTCGACATGATCCGCGATGGTCGGGATCTCCTCGCCGCCGATGTCGAGCGCTTGCGCGGCCGCGGCCGCCATGCGCTCGGCCTCCTCGGCTTCCTTCTCGGTCGGGAGGCGGTTGCGCCGGCTCGACTCCTCGAGCGACCACGTGGTGAAGGCCTTGTGCGTGACGAGCTCCGCACCCGACTCGCGCTTGATTCGTCCGGCGCCACCGAAGTGATCGGGGTGCGAGTGCGTGACGATGACCGTGTGGATATCGCTGACGCGGTAGCCCGCCGTCTTCAAGCGCGACTTGAGTGCGCGCCACGACTTCGGGCCGGGGAGCCCGGGGTCGACCACGGCAAGCCCGCGATCATCGAGGAGCCCGTAGGTGTTCACGTGCCCGAGGCCCGGCATCCAGATCGGCAGCTGCATGCGGATCACACCCGGCGCAACCTCGGTCACTTCCTCCGAGGCGGGGTCTTGCTCCTGTTTGTGGGGCCTGGGTGCTGGGGAACCCGAGTCACCCGGCCGCCGCTGTGTGGCGGTCACGGAGCGACCCTAACCGGCTGACGCGCCTCAGCGGACCGTGGCCATTGGCGCGAGCTTGGGCCACGGTCGGATCTGCTCGACCAGCGCGGCGGCCGCGAGGCAGTGGACGTCATCGTGTCGGCGCGCGACGACCTGGAGCCCGACGGGAAGCCCGTCGACAATGCCCGCGGGGAGAGTGCACGCGGGCTGCCCAGTGAGGTTGAACGGCGCGGTGAACGCAGCAGACAGTCCCATGAGCGAGACCTCCTTGCCATTGACCGTGCCACTGAGCGAACCCTCAGCGCCGAATGCAGTGGTGGGCGTGGTGGGTGTGAGCACGAGGTCGACATCAGTGAAGACCGCGGCCGACGCGGCGACCGTCGCCCACTTCCCGCGCATCGCCTTGAGGAGGATCTCGGGGCGCAGGTGCTCGAACGACGCGACGGACAGGCGCATCACGTCGCCGAGATCCGGCACGCGGTCGCGCATGTTCTCGTAGTGGTGCGCCATCTCGTTCAGCGTGCCAAGGACGGTCCATGAGGTGCCCGGCTTGGGCAGCTCGATCGGCACGTCAATCAGCTGGAGACCGGCCGCGTCGACGAGGGCCTCGGCGGCCTCGCGCGCCAGCGCGGAGACGGCCGGCTCGGTGCTCGCGTACCCGAGTGTCGACGACCACGCGACGCGCAGGCCGCGCAGCGCGTCGATCGCCTCGCCCGACACGATCCGCGCCTCGAACGGCTCAGGGCGGACCAACGAACCGGGGTCGGTGAGCGTCGGGCCGGCGATCACGTCGAGGTAGCGCGCCGAGTCGCGCACCGATCGGACCAACGGCCCCCGCACCGACGTCTCCGAAAAGCTGAACATCGCCGGGCCGGTGCCGGAGAACCCATAGGTGGTCTTCATTCCCGGCAACCCGCAGTACGACGCGGGGATCCGGATCGAGCCGCCACCATCGCCGCCGGTGCACGCGGGAAACAAACCCGCCGCGACGGCGGCGGCCGACCCACCCGACGATCCACCCGGCGTGTGGTCGGGGTTCCACGGGTTGCGCGTGATTCCGTGCAACGGCGTGTTCGTGAAGCTCACCGCACCGAACTCCGATGCGGTGGTCTGACCCACGAGGACCGCGCCCGCGCCGCGCAACCGAGCGACCTCGGTGTCGTCGTGCGCGGCGATGCGGTGCTCGTAGATCAGCGACGCCTCGGTCTCGGGCCAACCCTCGACGCTCGCGAGCTCCTTGACGCCGATCGGCACACCGGCGAGCGGGCCGGGATCGCCGCCTGCCGCGACCTCCGCATCCACTGCCTCAGCGCGCGCCCGTGCGGCATCGACATCGAGGTGGCAAACCGCGTTCAACGCGGGGTTGATGCGCTCGATGCGCTCAAGGTGCGTCTCGAGCAATTCCTTCGCTGTGGAGTCGCCCGCCCGGACCGCATCCGCCAGTTCCCACGCGTCGCGTTCGAACAGCTCGCTCACTGCGTGGCGGAGTCGTCGCTCTCGACCTTGTCCCTCGCGAGCTTGGCGAGGGCGCCGAAGGCGTCTTCGATGCCGGCTTCGAGGATCTCGAGGTCGGGCCACTGGTTGCGGTCGGCGAGCAGGCCCACGTGGAGGTTGCCGCAGTACGAGAGCACGGCAACGCCGAGGTTGAGGTTCCGAGTGAGCGGGAGCATCGGGTATGCCTCGAGCATCTGCGCGCCCATGCAGTACAGCGGGAACTGCGGCCCGGGAACGTTCGTGCACACGAGGTTAAAGAACGGCTGATGGTGGATGAGTCGAGAGGCGAGGCCGAGCAGCGTTGGCACCGCGTACTCCGAGAGACCGAGTAACGCCGCCGCACCGACGGCCTGCTCGCGCTCCTTGAGGTCGGAGGTCGTCGCTTGCACGGTCGACAGTCGGATGAGCGGATCGGGCTCGCCGACCGGCACCGACACGAACATGGCCGACAAGCGGTTGCCGAGCTTCATGTGCTCGCTGTCGTCTCGTACCGAGACCGGACAGAACACCTTGATGACGAGGTCGGGGTCCAGCTCGCCGCGCGTGTCGAGCAAGTGCGCGAGACCGCCGGCCACACCCGAAAGCACCACATCGTTCACGGTGCCGCCGAACGCGCGGCGGACGGCCTTCACGTCGTCGAGCGGGATGCTCGCGGTGCCGAATCGGCGCGTGCGCCCGACAACCGGGTTGTTGAGCGATGTGCGCGGCGCCACGAGGGCGCCGTCGGCGAGGGTGGACACCTGCCGCGCGAGCGATCCGATGCGCTCCGCGGCACGGCGCGGCACCTCGAGCGCGCTTCGCGCCGTGCGGGCGACGGCGCCGGTGCTCTCGACCATGCCGCGTGCAGTGTCGATGAGCAGCCGCGCCGGCGTGGGCGCAGACTGCGGCTCCCACGGCACCGGGTCGTGCACCATGGGCTCGGGCGTGAAGTCGAGCAGCACGGTGGCCACGTCGACGCCGGAGATGCCGTCGACGAGCGCGTGATGCGTCTTCTGGATGAGCCCGACGTTCCCGCCTTCGAGGCCCTCCACGAACCACAGCTCCCAGAGCGGGCGCGTGCGGTCGAGGAGCTGCGCTTGGATCCGCTCGAAGAGCGCGAGGAGCTCGCTGCGCGATCCGGGTGCGGGGAGCGCGGTGAGCCGGACGTGGTACCCGATGTCGAAGCGCTCGTCGTCGACCCAGATCGGCTGCCCCACGTCGAGCGGCACCGACATCACGCGCTTGCGGAAGCGCGGAATGAGGTGCAGGCGCGACGACACGAGGTCGCGGGCGTCTTGGATGCGGAACCGGCCGCTCTCGCCGAAGAACGGCCCACCCTCGAGGATGGTGAGCGCGCCCACGTGCATGGGGGTCTCGAGCCGCTCGAGGTGCAAGAAGCTGGCGTCGAGCCCGGTCATCCGGTCGTATGCCATGAAGCCGACAGGCTACCGACCGGACCTCCCTCGTGAAACTGGCGCCCTGTGAACTTCTTGACGCCAAGCCCGGCCCTCAAGCCTTACTCAGCGGCCGCCGAAGAACCGGTGCCGGGCAAGAAAGTGGGGCGCCCCGGAGGCGGTCGGGCACAGACCCGCCTCAACAGGGCGCCCCTTCATCCGGAGGGTTCCCGCAGCGGTGGGGCTGGGCAGTGACCGCTCGTTGCGGGAACCGAACCGGACGACTGCGTCCAACGTCGCCCAGCGTCCCCCTCCGCCGCCAGGCTCGAAATCACCGGGATCATGCTGCGCGGGCGAACGCGCGGGCAAGTGTGCCGCGCCTCACACATCGAAGCGGGGACGAGGTGGACGCCACCGCCATGCGAGCACCGCGCCGACCGTGATCGCGACTGCTCCAAGGATCGCGAGTGGTGCACTGGTGGAGCCGGTGAGCGGAAGCTGCGGTGCGCGGGCCGGAGCCTTGACGGCCGCCGCCTCGACCACGGGCGGCTCCGGCGTGGGTGGGGCCGCGGGCGGTGTGGCGGTGTCCACGACGACCGTCGGCAGCCCGTAGCGGTAGCAGACCTGCACGCTCGCGGCCGCGAACGTGTTGATCTGCGCTTGCACGTTCCCGCCACCGCCCATGAACGTCTCGGAGATCGTGGTCGTGAGGTGGAACGGCATCGTGCCCGCGCCCGTGAAGGCCGCGAGCACCGTGGCGTCCGAGCTCGTGACCCCGGGAGCCACCTCGTCGCGCGCGGTTGACGGCTGGGAGACCGCGCTCACACCGAGGAAGTCGAGGGTGCCGTCGAACGCGGCGAGTATCTGCGTCGGAATGCGCAGGATGAACCCCGCAATCGGTGCGGGCGACACGAGCCCGCCCGGGCTCGTGAGCGCCACTAGGTAGTCCATGCGCTCGGCGAAGGTGACCGCCGATCCCGCGGTGCTCTCGAACACCGCGTCGGTGTCGAGGTGCACGCTCGGCCCGTTCACCGTGACGGCGAGCAGCGTGCCGAGCGACGCGTCGAACTGCGGAACGGTCATGTCGGCGTCGATCTCGGTGCGAGTGCGCGCGAGCGCGCCGTCAAAGCAGATGGTCTGTTCGGTGGCGGCGGCCGCAACGTCCGGGGTGGCGATGCCGGTCGTCGCGACGAGTGCAGTCGCGATGGCGAGGGTCGAGATGACGCGCAAGAGCCAGGTGGTGCGCAACGGTGGGCCTCCCGTTCAGGGTCCGGGGTGGGTAGATGTCGCCCCGGGACACGCCGGCGCACGCGCGGTGACTCCGCGTTGAGCCCGTTCCGACGGGTCGCTGCGAGTCGCAGCTACGTCGGCAGGATGCAGTCCACCAACCCGAGCTCACCCACGAGCGTGGTCACCTCGGGAGCGATGCCGTTGAGTCGTTCCACGATGCGCGGATGGGCCTCAATCACACTTTGGAACGACTGCTCCGGCTTCGTGGCGGCACCGAGCTCGTCGAGGCCATCGGCGTAGTCACCGAGCTTCGCGAGCAACAGCTCGACGTTGGACTCGAGCTCTTCGGGTGGGACGAGTTCGTCGACATTGCTCACGAGCTCACGCAACCGCTCAGCCACTCGATGCACCCAGCGCTCGACCTCGGCGCCCTTGAACGACGGGTCTTGGGCCTTGCGGAACGAGTCACTCGCCTCTTTGAGCGACGCGCACTCTTCGTTGGCCTTCGCGGTGAAGCCGGCACGACTGAGCCGTGGCCCCTCACTGCTGCACGCGCCGAGCGCGGCCGTCGTCGAGAGTGCGGCAACGAGCGCGACGCGTGTCCAACGGCTGCTCATCGGCGCGCACGCTACCGGGTGCGCCTTCCAACCTTCGTTCACCTAGCCTGAGCAGTCGATGCTTCCCGACTACGCAGAGCACGAAGGGGCGATCGGGCTCGACTGGTACGCCACCGACCCGAACCTGCGCTCGTTGCTCGATCGTCTGCTCGCCGACGATGCCGACAGGGCGTTCGCCGAGGAGCACGTGGCGCGCTACGGCGTGCTCTGCGGCGGACCGCTCGCCCGCCGGGCCGAGGTCACCGACAAGCACGGGCCGGTGCTCAAGCGATACGACGAGTGGGGACTCGAGGTCGACGAGATCGAGCACCACCCCGGGTGGCTCGAGAGCAAGGCCGACCTCGTGCGGGCCGGCTTCACCGGCCTCGCACACCACGCGGATCGGCCCGTCCCCGCGGTCGTGACCGCCGCGCTTTGCTACCTCGTCTGCCAAGCCGAGACCGCGATCTATTGCGGGCTCGGTATGACGTCGGGCGCCGCCGACATCGTGGAGCGGTACGCGCCCGACGACGTGCGCGACGACCTCATGCGCCGGCTCACGAGCCTCGACCCCGACGAGGCGTGGGAAGGCGGCATGTTCCTTACCGAGCGCCAGGGTGGGAGCGACGTGGGCGCCAACACCACGCGCGCCGTGCCCGACGGTGATGAATGGCGCCTCTTTGGGGAGAAGCACTTCTGCTCGAACGTGGACGCCGAGGTCTTCATCGTGCTGGCGCGCCCCGAGGGTGCACCCGACGGCACGCGCGGGCTCGCCACGTTCATCGTGCCGCGCGTGATGCCCGACGGCAGCGCGAACGGCTTTCGCATCAAACGCCTCAAGCCGAAGCTCGGCACGCGGGCGGTGCCCACCGCCGAGGTCGAGCTCGTCGGCGCGCGCGCGTGGCTGGCCAGCCAGCGACCCAGCGACCGCGCGTCGGGTATCCCAACCCGCAGCGAGGGAGCGCATGAAGCAGGACTGAACCGGATGATGGAGATGGTCAACGGCAGCCGCTTCGGCGTTGCACTCATGGGTCTCGGGATCCACCGTCGCTCATTCCTCGAGGCCGCGATCTACGCGGCGCAGCGTCAGCAGTGGGGACAGCGCATCGACTCGTACCCGATGGTGCGCGAGACGCTCGTCGACCTGTTGGTGGAGCTCGAGGCCGGCATGGCGCTCACGTTCGAGTGCGCAGCCGCGGCGCGAACCACCGCCGATGCCGACGAGGGCAGACTGCTGCGGCGCATCCTCGTGCCGCTCGCAAAGGTGCGGGCAACACGCGAGGCAGTGAACGCGGCGAGTCAGGCGCTCGAGGTGCTCGGCGGCAACGGCTACATGGAGGACTGGCCGATGGCGCGCCAGCTCCGCGACGCCCAGTGCCACACGATCTGGGAGGGAACCGAGAACATCTGCTGCCTCGACGTGCGGCGATCGATTCGCAGCGACGACGCACATGTCGCGCTTCTCGCGCGGGTTACACGCGCACTCGACGGCGCCGGTACCGCGGCAGTCCTCGCACCGGTAGTGGACGCGGTCGCCGGGTGCCTCACCGACACCAAGGAGGCGCTCTCCCGATACCAGGCGGCCGACGACGACGTGCAGCTCCTGAACGCGAAGCGCATCACGCATCTGCTCGCCGATCTCACCGAAGGTGCGCTACTCCTCGACGAGGCCACGTGGCAACTCACACGCGACGGCGACGCACGCAAGGCGCTGGTGGCGCGGCGGTTCGCCCGCCGACTCGTGCCGTCACGTGCGCGCGGTCTGCTCGACGACGACCGCACGGTCCTCGACTCGTTCACCGCGATCGTCCGGTACGGCCCGGTGGACGCGACGCGGTGAGTCTCACTCCTGCCTCATGGGTCGTTCGGCTCGCGCAGCAGGCTTCGCCGTGATGCTGCGCCTCACTCCTGCGGCCGTCTGGAGCATCTCACCCGGGCTCGTGCTCGCCCTCGACGAGAAGCTCGGACCTCCAGTCGACAGCTACGTGAACGGCACGCAGACGTGGCTCACTGACGACGACATTGGCGAGGTGACATTGGAATGGCGGCTCCACCCGGTCGCGCAGTACCGAGCACCCGCCGGTTGCACGCATTACGACGTGTGGGACGCGGTCATCGACGCATTGACAGCCGAGGATGCCGGCGACGAGCTCCCGATCGGCGTCGAGCATCGTGCCCTGGCCTCATTGTGGGACGGGCTCGAGTGCTTCCCCGCGTACGGCGACGAAGTGGAGCCGCCGCGCTTGGCCGGCTCGGCGCGTGACGCGCTCGGCATCGCCCCCGATGCCGCAGGACTCGTCGACCACGAGCGCATCGGCGAGGCGTGGGAGCAAGCGCCCGGAACGGTGTCGTTGATCGCGTTGCTCCTCGACGACCTGAAGGCGGAGTGATGGACAGAGAAGAGCTCGCCCGTGCGATCTACGAACGGGCCCACCTGACCGGTGAGTTCACGCTGCGATCGGGTGTTGTCAGCCACGAGTACTTCGACAAGTACCTGTTCGAGGCCGACCCCGACATGCTGCGCGAGATCGCCGAAGCGCTTGCTCCGTTGGTGCCTCCCGAGACCGAAGCACTCGCCGGGCTCGAGCTCGGCGGCGTGCCCCTGGCCACGATGCTGGCGCAGCGCACCGGGCTCCCGGTCGTGTTCGTGCGAAAAGTTGCCAAGCCGTACGGCACGTGCCGGTTGGCCGAGGGAGGCGACATCCATGGTCGACGCCTCACCGTGATCGAGGATGTCGTGACGTCCGGCGGTCAAGTCGTGATGTCCTGCAACGACCTACGCGCGGGCGACGCCATCGTGGAGACCGCGCTATGCGTGATCGACCGCGAAGCCGGCGGCCGCGAGGCGCTCACCGAAAATGGAGTCGAACTCCGCGCCCTCTTCACCATGACGGAACTCACGCCGTAAGGCCCACGTTACGTCGAGGTCTTCTCGACCTTCGCGGTGCTGAGGACGCGGTCGATGGCCGCGAGGTCGGCCTTCGTGTGCACGACTCCAACCACGAGGATCTCGAAGCCACGGCCGAGCACATCGACGGCGACCGCCGCGGTGGGCTCGCCGTCGCATCGGCCGAAAGTCAGGGACTTCCCCACGTACACGCCGTTGTCGAACGGCTTCACACGGCTCTTCGTGCAGCCGGGGTATCGGATGTTCGCGAGGATCGCCTTCGCGTCGAACGACTCGACCTGGCTGCGGGTCAAACCGCCGACCGTGATCTTCACGCCGGGCACGTCGTACGAGTTCGCGAACTTCTCGGCGTCGGTCGTTGCCCGCAAGCCTGCGCCATACGGCTCGTTCGTGTCGGGGTTGGTGAACCGCGAATCGGCGCGTGCAGACCATGCCGTCGGAACGTCGACCGTCAAGAAGATGGTGTCGCCGCTCCGTTCCTCTTCTTCGAACTGATACTGCGCACCCGCCTCCTTGATGCCGAGCGACTTGGCCAGCTTCACGAGCTTGGTCGGCGGCCCATCACGCTTCACGGCGGCTCCCGCCGTGGCACCCACCGCCAGCCCCAGCACCACGACCAACACCGACACCGACACCGTTCCCAAGATCTTCCTCATGCTCATGCTCCCTCGTCGTCACCGTGCTCGCGCCACGCTGGGGTACGGGGTAGGTCGAAGTCAACGGGCCGGTGTTCGCCTTCGATGGCGGCGAAGGCGGTGTCGACCCAGCGCGCACCGCCGGCGAGCGGCCACGGCAGCGCGTCACGCGCGAAGAAGCCGACGTCGCTCGTCTCGAGCGGGTGGCCTTGCAGCTCACCGCCGAGCACGCGGCAATGGAAGACGAGCGAGTACAGCGGGAGCCGCGCGAAGCCGAGGCGCAAGCCGTCGAACACCGCGATGAGCGACACGGGCTCCACCTCGATGCCCGTCTCCTCGAGCACCTCTTTGATCGCAACCTCCGACGGCGAGTAGCCGACGTCGGCCCAGCCGACCGGGTACAGCCACACGCCGGAGTCGGCGCGCTGCGTGAGCAGGATCTCGTGCTTGTCGTTCCCCACCACCGCCGCGACCGCGACCTTCGGGGTGACATAGCCGGCCACACCCTCGCCGACGGTCGCGAGCCACTCCTCGAACAACGCGTCGGCTTCGGCCTCTTGGAGTGCGCCGGCCCGGATGTCGGCCGCGATCTTGAGCACCTCCTCGAAGCGCTCCTTTTCGTACAGGCTCTGAGTGAAGCCGAGCCCCGTGCGCGCCACACCCGAAAGGGCCTCGGCCCATCGCAGCAGGTCGACCGCCGAGATCGTGTGGTTGTCGCTCATGCGCCCGACCCTATCCACGGTCAGGACGGGCCAGGGC
>JANOHN010000151.1:0-3156 GCA_031406505.1 Acidimicrobiia bacterium
GGCGAGTCCGCACTCGGCCATGGCAACCCACCGCTCTGTGCAGACGTGGGCCGACGCACAGATGCCGCCGGCGCCACCAAGCACGGTGATCGGGAAGAACAAGTAGTCGTCACCGCTGAGGACGGCAAACTCATCGGGTGCCTCAGCAAGTACGCGCAACGTTCCCTCGTCGAGCGCACCCGCAGCCTGCTTCACCCCACAGATGTTCGACGTGCGCGCGAGCTCGAGCAACCCGTCGGGTTCGAGCAACCGGCCTGTGCGCGCAGGGATGTTGTAGACGACGACGGGAACGGGGCTCTGCTTCGCGACTTCCTTGAAGTGGGCCACGATCCCGGCCTGGCTCGGTCGCACGTAATACGGGACGACCACGAGCGCGGCGGTGGCCCCCTCGACCCCGCTGAGCGCTTGAACCGCGGCCACGGTCGTGCTCGTGCTGTTCGAGCCTGCTCCGACGACGAGGTGCGCACCGCGCTCACGGCAGACTGCGGCGACTGTGGTGGTGACGGCCTGCTTCTCCTCTGCGTCGAGGAAGGGCGCCTCGCCCGTGGTGCCGAGCGGGACGAGACCGGCGACGCCGGCATCGAGGTAGTCGTTGCTCAACTGCGCGAGTGCGTCGAGCGCGACGGACCCATCCGGTGCAAACGGAGTGATGAGCGGGACGTAGACGCCGCGCAACAAGGTGTCCGCCACGAAGCGAAGGCTAGCCTCCGTGTCTGTGCCGGAGTGGTGGCTGGTTCTTCTCACCGTTGCGGCCGGCGTCGTGACCGGACTGCTCTCCGGGATGTTCGGGATCGGCGGCGCGATCATCTCGAATCCCGCACTTCGCGCGCTGGGTTTGGGCCCGCGCGTCGCGATCGGCTCGACGTTGCCCGCGATCATCCCCGGCGCGATCAGCGGTGCATTGCGCTACCGCCGCGAGGGACTGATCATCGGGCGCGTGTTCGTATGGACGGCGCCGTTCGGGATCGCTTCTTCTGTCGGTGGCGCCTTCGCAGCCGACGCCATCCCCGAGGCCCACGCGCTGACGCTCGCCCTCGCGGTTCTGCTCGGGATCACCGCGTTCCGCTTGGGTCGCGCACCGCGCGCGCCGGTCGCCGTGGTCGCGGAGACCGACGCGGAGACTGCTGCCTCCCCGCACACCGCCGCGCCTACCGCCGCGCACGCTGCACGCTGGAAGCTTGCGGTGACCGGAGTGCTGGCCGGGGGCTTGAGTGGTCTGCTCGGCGTCGGCGGGGGTGTGCTCATGGTGCCGCTGTTCACCGGATGGCTTCGGATCCCGTTGAAGTCCGCGCTCGCCACGTCGCTAGCTTGCGTCGGGATCCTCGCGATCCCGGGAACGATCAGTCATGCGGCACTCGGACACATCGACTGGGGCTTCGCGCTTCCACTGGCGATCGGCATCGTCCCCGGCGCGCGCCTCGGTGCCCACATCACTGTTGGGATCGACGAACATCGCCTCCGCATCCTGGTGGGCACCGTCCTCGGGGTGATCTCCGTGATCTATGGCGCAACCGAGGTCGTCGCGCTCATCTAGCGAGATCGCGAGCCCGTGCCAGCACGGCGTCGAACATCGGCTCCGTGAGACGGCCCGTGAAGGTGTTCTGCTGGCTGGGGTGGTAGCAACCGAGGATCGTCGCCCTCGCAGTCGGCACCTCCAACCCGTGCCCGAACGCCGGCCGTGGTCGCGGCAGCTCGACGCCAGCCGATCCGAGCACGCGCCAAGCGGCGTCGTACGCGAATGCCCCGAGGACCACGATCACTCGGAGCCGCTCGAGGAGATCGAGCTCGCGCACCATGAACGGGAGGCAGCGGTCACGCTCGTCAGTGGTCGGTTTGTTCGCCGGCGGCGCGCAGCGAACGGCCGCGGCGACGTACGCGCCCGTCAGCTCGAGCCCGTCACCCGCGTGGACCGACTCTGGTTGATTCGCCATGCCGATGCGGTGCAACGCGCCGAACAGCCAATCACCCGACCGATCGCCAGTGAACACGCGTCCGGTGCGATTCCCGCCATGCGCCGCGGGTGCGAGGCCGAGGAACAACACTCGGGCATCGGGATCGCCGAAGCCGGGCACGGGCCGGCCCCAGTACTCCTCGTCGGCGAACGCCGCGCGCTTCTCACGCGCAACCTGCTCGCGCCATTCGACGAGACGTGGGCATGCGCGACACGCCGTGATCTCGTCGGTCAGCACTTCGAATGCACCAACAGCGGGCGTCACGCCGGCATCGTATGGCGCGGCGCTCGACCATTAGCCTGCTTCCCGCAATGCGTCTCCTCTTGATCGTCAACCCAGCCGCGTCGTCGATGACACCGCGGCGTCGGATGAAGATCCAGCGCGAGCTCGGGCATCACCACCGTTTGGAGGTCGCCGAGACCTCATCACGAGGTCACGCAACACGTCTCGCCCGCGCGGCTGCGCGTGATGGCGTGGATGTGGTCGTCGCCGCCGGTGGCGACGGGACCCTCAACGAGGCCGCCGACGGACTGGTCGGCACCGACACCGCGTTGGCCCCGTTGCCAGCCGGCTCGACGAACGTGTTCGCCCGCAGTATCGGGATGAGGAACCGCATCGATCCTGCGATCGAGCAGCTCGTCGCGAGCATCGAAGCCCGAGCGTTCCGCCGCGTCGGCCTCGGCAACGGCAACGGTCGCCACTTCCTCTTCCATCTGGGCGCGGGCTTCGACGCCGAGGTCATCGAGCAGGTGGAGCGGCACAGCCGACTCAAACGACACCTCGCCCACCCGATGTTCGCGGTCGCCGCTTTCACCACGTTCTTCCGGGGCTACGACCGGGAGCGACCGCAGTACTCGGTGGAGGTGGACGACGGGAACACGGTCGGCGACGGCTTCTTCACGATCATCTCCAATGCCGCGCCATATGCGTTCTTCGGACGGAGGCCACTGCGCGTCACCCGTGCCGCCGGCCTCGACCACAAGCTGGCGCTCACCATGTTCCGGCGCCTCGAAGTGGGCACGCTGATACCCGCAGCGCTGTCGGCGATGATGCGCGGGCGGCGCATCGAGCGCCAACGCGACGTCGTGCAGCTCGCCGACCTGGACCACATCACGCTGAGCGCGCTGCACGGGCCGTTCCCGTGGCAGGTCGACGGCGACTACCTGGGCGAGGTCGAACGGCTCGAGATCCGCTACGTCCCCGA
>JANOHN010000131.1:0-7581 GCA_031406505.1 Acidimicrobiia bacterium
CATGCGCGCTCAGCCTGTCACGAACTCGCCGAATCGTGCGCGCTCCGCGGTGCCCAGCCGCGCCTGCACCCGCGTGCTCTCGTCGCCGTGCACCTCCACGAGCACCTCGGCGTCGCGATGCAGCGCCGCGAGCACATCGCCACGGTCGTACGGCACTTCGAGCTCGGTGACGGCGCTGAGCGCTCGGAGCCGGTCGCCGATGGCAGCAAGCAGCGCGTCGACCCCATCGCCGGTGCGGGCCGATACCGCGAGCGCCTCGGGCGGCGTGGTGAGCTCGTGCACGCGGGCGCCATCGGCGGCGTCGGTCTTGTTCACCACTAGCAGCTCCGGAACGTCGCCAGCACCGATGTCACGCAGGACGGTGTGGACGGCCTCGATCTGTTGCTCGGCGTCGGGCGCGGTCGCGTCGACGAGGTGCACGAGCACATCGGCTTCGGCCACCTCCTCGAGCGTGGAGCGAAAGGCCTCCACGAGCTGGTGTGGGAGCCGACGCACGAACCCAACGGTGTCGGAGCACAGGATGGTCTCGCCACCGGGAAGGTGGAGACGGCGAGTAGTGGGATCGAGTGTTGAGAACAAGCGATCCTCGACCAGCACGTCGGTACGGGCGAGGCGGTTCAGCAACGTGGACTTGCCGGCGTTCGTGTAGCCCACCACTGCAACTCGCTGGAGGTCGCGCCGGCGTCGGGCCTTGCGCTGCGTGGCTCGGGTCTTGGCGAGTCGCTTGAGGTCCTGCTCGAGCTTGGTGATGCGCCGTTGCAGGCGCCGGCGATCGACTTCGAGCTGGGTCTCACCCGGACCTCGAGTGCCGATGCCACCGGCCTGCTGGCTCAGCTCGACACCGCGACCTCGCAGCCGAGGCATCCGATAGCGGAGCTGCGCGAGCTCGACCTGCACCATGCCTTCCTGGCTCGTGGCGTGCTGCGCGAAGATGTCAAGGATCAACGCGACGCGGTCGACAACGTCGCGTTCCAACAGCTTCTCCAGGTTCCGTTGCTGTGCCGGTGAGAGCTCGTCGTCGAACACCACCACGTCGATGTCGAGCGCCTCGGCAACTTCGTGCAGCTCTTCGGCCTTGCCCCGACCGACGTAGGTAGCCGGGTCGGGCCGATCACGGCGTTGGAGGATCGATTCGACGGGCTCGGCGCCCGCGGTGTCGGTGAGGAGACCGAGCTCGACCAACGACATCTCCGCAGCTTCGAGTGAACGCGCGCCCACGCCCGTGCCGACCAACAACGCGCGCTGATGGACGACATCAAAGTCGACTTCGGTTGCGGTGAGCCGCCGTCGTCCACGCGCCGCGCTACGGCTCATCAGGCTTCCCAGTCGTGCGGTACCACGTCGGCATCGAACACGAACTCAACCGGTCCACCGAGTCGCACCGTCTCACCGAGGTCAACCGTGAGGTCACCGCCGGGCACGTGGACGACCACGTGCTCGCCGACGAGCCCGCGCCGGTGTGCCACCGCGGCCGCGGCGCAGGCGCCCGTTCCGCACGACAGCGTCTCGCCGACACCGCGTTCCCACACGCGCATCTGGATCGCGTCGGCACCGGCCGCGGCGATGAACTCCACATTCGTGCGATTCGGGAACCGTTCGTCGACCTCGAGGTGGCGTCCGTGCTGCGCGACCCGCGCCCCTGCGACATCGTCGACGAGGACCACGAAGTGTGGGTTGCCGACGCCCGCGGCGTCACCCCGATAGGTGGTGCCGTGGAACGTTGCCTCGAGGTCGAACGCCTTCGGCGCGTCGAGCGGGATCTCCGACGGTTCGAACGTGACCGGACCCATGTCGACCGTGACCGCAGCTAGCTCACCACTCTTGGCGAAGGTCAGCTCAAGGCTCCTTCGTCCCGCGCCCGTCTCCACCTCGAGCACGCCGTCGCGTCCGAGACCTTCGCCGACCGCGACCCAGGCGAGACAACGAATGCCATTGCCGCTCATCTCGGCACTGCCGCCGTCTGCGTTGTAGAGCACCATCTCGCAGTCCGCGCCGTCGCGACCGGGCTTCAGCATGATCAGACCGTCGGCGCCGACCCCACGATGGCGATCGCACAGGAAGGAGACCAGGCCCGCGACGAGGGCGTCGCTGGCCTCGTTGGACCGCAGTGCGTTCCAAACGAGGAAGTCGTTCCCGGTGGCGTGCAGCTTCGCCAGGCGTATGCCCATCAGCTCCACAATGCCAGCAGCACTGGGAGCACCGAGCAGGGATTCTCGGCGGCACCCAGCCAAGTGATCCGTGGGTCGCGGCGGAACCACATGCGCTGGCGACGGGCGAACGATCTTGTGCGTCTCGCCGTGAGCGCGAATGCTCCGTCCACGTCGGCGCCGGTCTCGAGCACGTCGAGCAGCTCCTTGTACCCGATCGCCTGCCGGGCGGTGCGGGAGAGCCGACCTTGGAGCGACGACACCTCGTCGAGCAGTCCTGCCGCGCGCATCGCGGCGACCCTTGCTTCGATGCGCCGGGCCAGCGCCTCTCTCGGGAGCCAGATCCCGGCGATGTCGACCGGGAACGCGGTCGGGCCGAACACGCCCACTCCCGGTCCGAACGAAGAGAACGGCTGGCCGGTGAGGCGGATCACCTCCAGCGCGCGCACGATGCGGCGCGAGTTGTGCGGATCAATGCGGGCGGCGGCGACGGGATCGGCGGCTTCCACCTCGGCATACGCCGCAGCCACGCCGCCGGGCTCCGCGGTCCACGCTTCGAGCTCGGCCCGCAGGTCGAGGTCCTCACCCGGGAAGCGGAGGTCGTCGACCACTGCCTGCACGTACAACCCCGTGCCCCCGACGAGCAAGGCTCGGTGGCCTCGCCCTTCGATGTCGGCAACCGCGGCACGCGCCTCGTGCTGGAAGCGCACGACCGACCAGTCCTCGTCGGGTTCAGCCACGTCGATGAGATGGTGCGCCACCGACGCCCGCGCCGCCTCTGAGGGCTTCGCGGTGCCGACGTCGAGATGCCGGTACACCTGCATCGAGTCCACCGACACGATCTCCACGTCGTTGAGTGCGTGGGCGACGGCGAGCGCGAGGTCGGACTTTCCCGACGCTGTCGGTCCGACGAGCGCCAGGTGCGTCGTCAAGGTCTCCTCAGCCGGCCGCGACCGGGATGAGCACCCGAGCCGGGCGGGACATCACCGGCTCGGCTAGCTCGCCGGCAAGCCAGTGGGGCGCGGCGCGGGTCACGCGAACCTGGTGGTAGCTCCCGGCGGGTGCAGTCGCCTCGTCGGCGACGAAGTGCAGGAGCTTGCCCTGGCGGGTACGGCCGCTACGACGATCGGGGTCGGTCTTCGACGGCCCCTCCACCAGCACCTCCTCGACGCGTCCGACGCGCCCTTCGTGGTGGGCCAGCGCGTGTCGCTCGACCACTTCGGTGAGGCGTTCCATACGCGCTCGCACCACCTCGGGAGCGATGAAGTCACCGGTCATCTCGGCCGCGGGCGTGCCGGAACGCGGTGAGAACACGAACGTGTACGCCGCGTCGTACGACGCCTCGTCCACCACTTCCAACGTGCGCTCGAAGTCGGCATCGGTCTCACCCGGGAAGCCGACGATCAGATCGGTGGTGACGGCGAGGTCGGCGATGGCCGCGCGTGCGGCGCGCAGTCGTTCGAGGTAGCGCGCCGCGGTGTAGCCGCGGTGCATGCGCGCCAGCGTTCGATCACTTCCGGCTTGCAGCGGTAGGTGGAGGTGCTCGCAGACCGCGTCGCACTCGGCCATCGCGGCCATCGTCTCGGGTCGCAGATCCTTCGGATGCGGCGAGGTGAAGCGCACACGCTGGATGCCGTCGACCGCGGACACCTCGCGAAGCAAGTCGGCGAAGCGCGGCCGGTATTGCCCGGCGCCGAGGTCGCGACCGTAGGAGTTGACGTTCTGTCCGAGCAGCGTGATCTCACTCACGCCATCGGCCGCGAGCTCGCCAACCTCGCGCACCACGTCGCCGAGCCGGCGGCTGATCTCTGCGCCTCGCACCGTGGGGACGATGCAGAACGTGCACGAGTTGTCGCAGCCGATCTGGATCGTGACCCACGCCGAATGCGGCGACTCCCGTCGAGCGGGAAGTGCGGCTGGGTCGGCTTGGTGCTCCTCGAGGATCTCGACGACCGGCCCGTCCATGCGTGCTTGCTCCAGCAGCTGTGCGGCGCGGTCCAGGTTGTGGGTGCCGAACACCACGTCGACGTGCCCGGCCCGCTCCATCACAACCTCACGGTCCTTCTGGGCGAGACAGCCGCCGACCGCGATCTGGAGATCCGGGCGGCGCGCCTTGAGCTCCTTCAGGCGGCCGAGGTGGCCGTAGAGCTTGTTGTCGGCGTTCTCACGAATGCAGCACGTGTTGAGGACGATGACGTCGGCGGCTTCGAGGTCGTCGGTCGCCTCCATGCCGTCGGCTGCCAGCAAGCCCGCGATGCGCTCGGAGTCGTGCTCGTTCATCTGACACCCGTAGGTGCGTACGAGGAACCGACGGGTCACGACGAGGAAGTGTACGTGGCGCCCTCTTGGGCCTTCACGAGTGGACCGTCACAACCGGGAAACGATGATCTTCGCCACCGCGCGCTCGATCTGCTGTGCCTCACGGGTGGTCACCGGGTGATCGGCATCGCCCTCCACGCCGATCGTGACCGCGTGCTCGCCAACCAGCACATTGAGGAATGGGAGCCGTCCGGGGCTGTGGAAGTAGGCGTCGTCGCCGACACCCTCCACTTCGACCGCATCACGCCGCCGGCGATCGCGGTTGAACTCATCCAACGAGAAGCGCTCGGTGCCTTCCGAGATGAACACTGCGTAGCCCGCTTCGCCCGGAGAGGTGGATGAGCCCCGGGCGACCCACACGCAGAAGCTCTCCGGAATCGTCCGGTCGTCATCGACCTCACCCGGGTGCACCGCGACACCAAGGACAGCCGCCGCCTCGTCGTCACTGAAGAGGCGGCAGGCGCGGCCGTAGTCGTAGCCCTCTGCGTCGGATCCGCCGCACGCCGCGGCGACGCACATCCCCGCCGCGATGAGAGCTCGCGTGCCCATGCGCATGGGAGAAGTACAGCAGCCGCGCGGGCGGAATCCGGGTCGGGCCCGCAGCGGGCTCAACTACCGTCCGCCGATGCACGTGAACACCTTGGAGTTCTGCGTGGCTGCCGCCGCGGTGCTGTTCGGCTCGGTCGTGCAGGGCTCGATCGGCGTCGGGTTGAACATGATCTCGGCACCGTTCGTGGCCATCGTGGTGCCGGAAGCGCTTCCGGCCACACTCGTGCTCCTCGCCTTGCCCATCGCGGTGACCAACTTGGTCCGCGAGCACCACGCACTCGACCGCGTTGCGCTGCCGTGGATGCTCGCCGGCGCGCTGCCCGGCACCGCCTTCGGGCTCATCATCGTGGGGGCAGCCGACGCCAACGCACTCGCGATCATCGTGGGTACCACCACCCTCACTGGCGTGATCCTGAGCGTGGCGTCGCCACCTGTCCCGACGAACCGGTTCACCTCGCTGGTTGCCGGCTTCGCGTCGAACCTGTTCGGGACGGCAAGCGCCGTGGGCGGACCGCCGGTCGCGTTGCTGTTCCAACATCGCACTGGCCCGATCGCACGAGCGACGCTCGGCGCGTTCTTCATGACCAGCGCATCGTTCTCGATCATCGGCTACCTCGCGGCGGGCGACATCACCGGCGACCAGGTGCTCTTCGCCCTCGCACTCGTCCCGCTGATGGCGCTTGGCCTCTGGACGAGTCGGCATCTGCACGGCCACGTCGACGGGGGCTGGCTCCGCCCCGCCATGCTCGTGCTCTCAGCCATCGCCGGCACCGCCGCCATCCTCCGCGGCGTCGCCTGATCGACCCCGCCGGAGGTTCGCTGAACGGGCCCGGACGCGAGGAGTGACGGGGCGGACCCCGTCACTCCTCGTGGGCTGGGCTGGTTGTTGGGGCAGGACTTAGAGCTGGACCTCGGCGCCGATGTCGGCCTTCGCCTTGGCTGACGACTTGCCGTTCGGCTTCGCCGGCCGCTCCGGCGCGAGATCGGGGACCGGTACCGGTGCGAGCTCGTCGGTCAGCTCGTCGTTGAGCTCGTCGGTCGGGTCGTCGATGACGGCGGTGAGGTCGATGTCCTCCTGGCCGATACCCGCCGCGACTTTGATCTTCTCCATGACCTCCAACATCATGTCGAGGTTGTCGGAGAGGAACTGCTTGGCGTTCTCGCGACCCTGCCCGAGCTGCTCACCTTCGTAGGTGAACCAGGCACCCGACTTCTTGATGATGTCGAGATCGACGCCGACGTCGAGCACCGAGCCTTCGCGGCTGATGCCCTTGCCGTACATGATGTCGAACTCGGCCATCTTGAACGGTGGCGCAACCTTGTTCTTCGCCACCTTGACCCGGGTGCGGTTGCCGATCATCTCGGCACCGTCCTTGATCGTCTCCACGCGGCGGATGTCGAGGCGCACCGACGAGTAGAACTTCAGCGCGCGACCGCCAGGCGTGGTCTCGGGCGAACCGAACATCACGCCGATCTTCTCCCGCAGCTGGTTGATGAAGATGCAGATCGTGCGGGACTTGTTGAGGTTGGCGGTGAGCTTGCGCAACGCCTGGCTCATGAGCCGGGCCTGGAGACCGACGTGCGTGTCGCCCATCTCACCCTCGATCTCCGCCCGGGGCGTGAGCGCGGCCACCGAGTCGATGACGATCACGTCGAGGGCACTGGAGCGGATGAGCATGTCGGTGATCTCGAGCGCCTGCTCCCCCGTGTCGGGCTGGGAGATGTAGAGCTCGTCGACGTTCACACCGATGGCGCCGGCGTACACCGGGTCCATCGCGTGCTCAGCGTCGATGTAGGCGCAGATGCCACCGTTGCGCTGGGCCTCGGCGACCACGTGCATCGCGAGCGTGGACTTGCCCGAGGACTCCGGCCCGTAGATCTCGACGACCCGGCCCCGGGGAAGCCCGCCGATGCCGAGTGCCAGGTCGAGCGCCAGCGCGCCGGTGGAGATGGCGGCGACACCCACGTGGCCCTGCTCGCCGAGCTTCATGATCGAGCCCTTGCCGTACTGCTTCTCGATCTGACCGAGTGCCATCTCGAGTGCTTGTTGACTTTCCACTGGGTCCTCCCGGGACTCTTGGTTCGACTGGGGGAAGCGAGATGCAGTTGTACGACGGGGGTGTGACAGTCCCCCCGGGGCGCCCGAGCCACCTTCCGGCCACCAAAGTTACGTCCGTGGAATTCCACGTGTGCAAGACCGTACCCGAACACCCGTTCGGGGTCAAGGACTACAGTGGGGGCATGGAGCAGCGACATTTCCTCAGGGACAGCCTGGCCATCCGGGTCGGCTTCCTCGTGCTCGTCGTGATTGCGGTGGTGATCGCCGCGGCCCTGGACAAGTAGCACGCCATGCCCCCAGCGAACCGCAAAACCCCCAAGCGACCAGCCTCCTCGGACTCCTACGTATTCCGGTACAACCACCGCACCGGGATCGACCCGTTCAAGGTGCTGGTCGCGCTCTCGGCGCGACCGCGCTGATCTCGGGGCATTGGGGTGTGGCCCATTCGTTACCGCTGGGTGCTTGGAGCGGTGCTGCTGGCGGCCGCCATCTCGTCCTTCACTAAGG
>JANOHN010000183.1:0-2191 GCA_031406505.1 Acidimicrobiia bacterium
GTGCGCGTCGGTGCAGGCCGAGTCCAGGAGCTCGAGCTCGTCGAACACGACATCGCCCTCGGTGAGGGTCCCGGTCTTGTCGAGGCAGACCACATCGACCCGGGCGAGGATCTCGACCGCAGGGAGCTCCTGCACGAGCACGTTGCGTCGGGCGAGCGTCACGGCGGCGATGCCGAACGCGAGGCTGGTCAACAGCACCAAGCCTTCCGGCACCATGCCGACCACGCCAGCCACCACGCCGATCAACGCCGTGTCGACGTCGTGGGTGCCGAGCTGGCGCCAGAGCAACAATGCGGCGACGGGGAAGAGCGCGTACTGGATGTAGCGCAGCAGCTTGTTGATGCCGTTCATGAGCTCGGATTGCACGAGCGTGAACCGGCGTGCCTCGACGGCGAGCTTGCGCGCGTAGGACTGATCACCCACGGCTGTGGCTTGGAAGCGCCCAGAGCCCGCCACGACGAACGAGCCCGAGAGCACGTCGTCGGCGGGATCCTTCACGACCGCGTCGGACTCGCCGGTGAGCAGCGACTCGTCGATCTCCAACCCGACCACCGAACGTACGACGCCATCGACCGGGACCTGATCGCCGGTGCGCAGCTCGCACAGGTCGTCAATGACGATCGCTTCCACAGGGATCTCGGTCGTCTCGCCGTCGCGGATCACATGGAGCTTCGGTGCGACGGTGACGGCGAGGCTGTCGAGCTTCCGCTTGGCCCGGATCTCTTGGGTGATCCCGATGAGCGAGTTGGCGACGAGGATGACGCCGAACGTGGCGTCCTGGATCTCGCCCACGGCCAGGATCACCGCGAGCATCGTGCCGAGGATCGCGTTGAAACGAGTGAGGACGTTGGCTCGGATGATCTCGCCGTAGGTGCGACTCGTGCGCTCGCGCGTCGCGTTGGCAAGTCCGCGCGAGACCCGGTCGCCGACCTCGGCCGCGGTCAGGCCAGTCTCGGGTGTCTCCTGCGTCGGCGCGTCCACGCCGGGAGGCTACTGATCAGGCTGCGAGGGTTGCGGTTACTCAGCCTTGACGGTGGCGGCGGGGACGAGCTCGATCTCGCCGGTGTCGTCGTCTTCGAGCAGCCGGTATCCACAGCGCTCGGCGAGCACCGCTTGGCCCTCGTCGGGACCGCTGGCGATCAGCTCGTCACCGGCCTGGAGCCGCACGTGCCCGCGCGGTCGGTACACGTACCGGCCCGCGCGACGGATGGCGAGCAGGTAGAAGCCCGTCTCCACCTCGATGCGCGCTTCCGCGAGGGACTTGCCGTCGAGATCGGAGCTGGGAGCCACGGGCACCCACGCGATCACCTCGTCGCTGTCGCCGAGGGCCATCCGGAGGATGGGGTGCATCTCCTCACCCTCTTCGACGAGCCACACCATCTGCTGCGCCGCGTCGCCCAGCTCTTCGGCCGCGCCGCCAAGGTGCAGCAGGCCTCGCAACGGTGAAGGGTCGACCTCGCCGGCCGCGCTGCGCAGCACCCACACCTCCAACCGCTCACGCATCTCGTCGAGCCGGTCCTCGAGGTGCGTCACCTCGGCCGCCAGGCTCTGGTCGTTGAAGAGCAATGCGGAGTACGCCAAGCCGACGGCGACCTCCGACACGTTCTTCATCTCGACGAGCACGTCGACCGCCCGATCGAGGTCGGTGATCGTCGGATCCTCTTCGATCGTGGGGGGCCGCCACTCGGGCGCGCCAGCCAGCTCGCGCAACTCGGCGATACCGGCTGGCGGCCCGCGCAAGATGAGCACGTCGTCGGGCACGAAGACCTCGTCGCCGTCGGGGTCGATGATCCACTCCTTGCCGCGCCGCATCCCGACGACGCGCATCCCGACCTCGACCGGGAGCTCCACGTCGGCCAACGTGCGCCCGGCGAGGTTCGACTCGGCGCGGACCCGCACGCGGTGCGAGACCTCCTCGGCCGCGGCGAGGTCGGCCACGAGGGCAGCAGGGATGCCGAGACGGTGCGTCACGATGTGCGCGATGTCCTCGGCCGCGTTGGCCACGCGCTCGATGGCCGCGACCACGTGCAACACGCTCGACATCTGCTCGGCGTCGCGCGGTGAGCGCGCTGCGAGTACGCACACCTCGCGCATCTCGTGCACAAGTCCGCTCAGGCGCTCCTCGAGCTCGTGCACCTCGGCGGCCATGTGCTCGTCGGCGAAGAAGAGCGCCGCGTACGCCAGGTCGACC
>JANOHN010000190.1:0-2973 GCA_031406505.1 Acidimicrobiia bacterium
GCAGGTTGTGCGCGCCGAAGTCGACGAGCCGACGACCCGCTTCGTCGGCGATGAACGCATCGCGGATGTTCCACTCGTCGGGAACTTCCCAGTCCAGCACCTTCGTGCCCGACGCCACCTCGTGCACCTCGAGACCGGGAAGCAGCTCCTGGAGGTAGCGAAGCGTCTCGCGGACACCGTCGCCACTCAAGCTCCGGCAGATCGGGAAGAGATCTGCCATCCAACGGTGCATCTCGGCGCCGTCGTTCGTCGTCGTGACGCGGCTCGAGTTGTCGTCAGCGCCAAGCACGCTGATAGGTTACGTGCTGTCACATGAACGACTCTTCGGCGCGCGGACCAGTGTCGGCTGGCCTGTTGCTCGGCTACGGCTCGATCGGGCGATACCACGCGCCGTTGCTCGCGGAGCGCTACGAGACCCTCGCCGTGATCGACAACGATCCGGACGCGCAGATGCGAGTGCGCGAGGCGCTCCCAAATGCCATCGTGGCCGGCAACCTCGACGAGCTCGCCACCGACTGGGATTGGCCACACACGCTGGCTGTCATCGCCACGTGGGGACCGAGCCACACGTCGTTCTTCGAGCAGCTGGTCGGGCGAGGTGTCGCGGCAGTCCTGTGCGAGAAGCCGCTGGCAACCTCGGTCGCCGACGCGGCGAACATGACCGCACTCGCCCGAAAGGCACACATCCCCCTCGGGATCCACATGCACCGGCGGTACTCCTCGTTCATCGACGGAGTCCACGAGCTCGAGGGCAAGTTCCAGCTCGGTGCACTCCAATCGATCGTGATCCACGGCGGAGCTCGGTGTCTCGTCACGAACGGCAACCACTACCTCGACTTCGGCTGCGCGATGTTCGGCTCGCCGACCTGGGTGACGAGCACGGCGACCGACCTCCGGATCAACCCCCGTTCCCCCGACCTGGGCTTCTACGGCGGAACCGCGGTCTGGTCATACGAAGGTGGCCGCGAGCTCACGATCGCGTTCACCAACGGATCGAGCGTGCTCGAGCAGCTCCACCTCTACTACCGAGACGCCGTGATCAGCATCATCAACGCCGACGAGATGGTCCAGGTGCGCCGCCGAGCGCCCGACGAGATTGAGCGCGACCCGAGAGTCACGCGCGCGGGCGCCGCGCCGGAGCTCCTCTACGAAGGACTCGTGCCCGGCTACCGCGTCGAGCCCGAGCCCACGCTGCGGGTGCTCGAAGAGCTGGAGCGGGGCGGCGACCAGATTTTGACGCCCGAGACCGCGGTGGAGGTCATCAGCGCTCTCGTCGGCGCATTGGTTGCCGCGCGTGACCACGTGGCGGTGCCGTTGCCCATCACATCCGACAGCGACCTCGGCCGCGAACGCTGGCCGATCTCGTGAGCAACGCTCCGGGGAGCGGTCTACGCCTAGGCCTCATGGGTTCGGGAGGGATCGCCGAGTTCCACGTACCCGCGCTGCGCGCCGCCGGGTTCGAGATCGCCGCGGTGTGCGGCACTCCGGGATCCGAGCGAGCGCGTGAGTTCGCGGCTCGTCACGAGATCGAGCACGTGGTGCACGACACCGCAGTGATGCTTGCCGCTCGCGAAAGCTGGGACGCGCTCGTCATCGCGATCGCGATCGATGCAACGCTCGATGTGCTGCTCGAAGCCGTGGAGACGGGTGCTCCCGTGCTCTGCGAGAAGCCGGTGTCGTACCAGGCGGCAGCGCTCTTGCCGCTCCTTGGGCGCGCGCTTCCCGTCCAGGTCGCATACAACCGCCGCTTCTATCGAACGATCGCTGCGGCACGCGACGAGGTGCGGAACGGTCCGCCGGTCATGGCGACACTCACGTTGCCCGAGTCGGTAGGTGTCGACGGTGCCGACGGCATGCTCCACTTCTTCAGCAACAGCGTGCACGGGCTCGACATGGCTCGATTCGTCTTCGGCGATGTGGAGATCGTGGCCGTCGAGCGGGCGCGCGACGAGCGCGGCCAGCCGTGCGGAGTCGCCGCGCTGCTGCGGTCGGCTCGGGGCGATCTCCTCCAGTTCGTCGGCAACTGGGGAACGCCCGCGAACTTCGCCTTGACGATCGATCGTCCCGGCCGGCGTCTCGAGCTTCGTCCGTTAGAGGCGGGCGCCGTGTTCACGGGCATGGAAGTGGTGGAGCCGACTGCGGAGGTGCCGCTGCGCTCCTACCGCCCCCAACAGACCGAACGCGTCGACCTCGACGAGGTGGACGCACGCCTCAAGCCTGGATTCTTCCAACAGGCGCAGGCGTTCGCACGTCTCTGTCGGGGTGACGACCCGGCACCGGCGGCCACTCTCGAGGATGCGCACGCCGCGCTCGCGCTCGCGGAGGCCCTCGCCGGGCCTTACGTGTGACTAGGTCGGGATGACGTCGAGCCCGGGGCGGCCCATGTCGCCGCCATACGGCTTGGCCTGGATGTCACCGGAGATCGTGAGGTCGCCGCGCGGGTCCCAGGACCGCATCACGCCGGTGTAAGACGGGATCGGCGTCGTGTTCGGCGTCGACGTGTGGATCATCTTCCGGTGGAACACCACGAGATCCCCCACCGCTGCTTCGACCGGCACGCGCTCGAACTCCTGGAAGAAGGATTCCGGCGTCTCGTACTGCACCAAGTAGTTCGCGGCTCCGAGCGTCTCCTTGTCGTAGCCCCGATAGTCGACGAACGGGACGTCTTCCAACACGTGTGACCCGCGCACGAGAATCATCGTGCCGTTGTCCGCCCGCTTGTCCCGAAACAGCGGTAGCCAGATGTTCAGGAAGTTACGGCGCTTGGGGTACGCGCCGGCTTCGCTGTGCCACCGATACAAGAGCCGCTTCGAGATCGGCCGGTTGGTGAACGGCGCGGGCGGGGTCACGAACACGAGCTCCCGCGGGCAACCGAGGAGCGGCTCGCTGATCTCGGCGAACCCATCCCAAGCCGTGAGCGCCCGACCTCCCGGCGAGGCCTCCACGAGCCAGAGCGCTTGATACGCGGCCTCG
>JANOHN010000201.1:0-1977 GCA_031406505.1 Acidimicrobiia bacterium
CCGGCTGAGCTGGCCGGCGAAGCCGACCACGTGGCTGCCGGCACCGAGGTTCCCGAAGGACGGCGCCTGCCTGTGCCCATTGCCGCGCGGGAGTGGCTCGAACGCGCCGGGACGTTGCTCAACCGGGGCGAAGTGCTGCTCATCGACTACGCCGATGACGCGAGTGGCCTGGCTGAGCGCGGCCAGTCGGAATGGCTGCGCACATACGCGGGTCACCGCCGCGGCGCGACGCCACTCGAGGCACCGGGGCGTCAAGACATCACCTGTGACGTACCGCTGGAGCATCTGCGCTGGGCAGCCGAGCGTGCGGGGTTCGTCGCCGAGCGCGACGTGTCACAAGCCGACTGGCTTCGCGACCTCGGGATCGACAATCTCGTGGCGGAAGGTGAAGCGACCTGGCGGGAGCGCGCCCAGATCGGCGACCTCGCCGCGCTCGCGGGGCGCAGCCGCGGCGTCGAGGCCGCAGCGCTCACCGACCCGGCGGGGCTCGGCGCGCACCGGGTGATCACACTGGGAGTGGCAAGCGGCCCGAAGGAGGGCGGCAGGTAGCGTGCCGCCCAGCGAGCGCGACAAAGGAAGAGGAATGTCCGAGACCATCGAGTCCCTCCTTGGGGAAGGGCGCACGTTCCCGCCGCCCGTGCATTTCAAGAAGACGGCGCGCGTCACCGACGCCGAGATCTACGACGAGGCGAACGCCGATTTCGAGGGGTTCTGGGCGCGGCAGGCCGAGGATCTCGTCGATTGGTTCGAGCAATGGCACACCGTGCTCGAGTGGGAGTTGCCGTTCGCCAAGTGGTTCGTGGGCGGCACGCTCAACGCGTCGTACAACTGCCTCGATCGCCATGTCGAAGCCGGCCACGGCGACCAGGTTGCGTACTACTGGGAGGGTGAACCGGGCGACGAGCGCGCTATCACCTACGCGCAGCTGCTCGACGAGGTAAGTCGACTCGCGAACGCACTCAAGGAGCTCGGGGTCGAAAAGGGAGACCGAGTGAACATCTACCTCGGGATGGTTCCGGAGCTTCCGATGGCGCTGCTCGCGTGTTCGCGGATCGGCGCGCCGCATTCGGTGGTGTTCGGCGGATTCTCCGCCGACTCGTTGCGCGACCGCATCAACGACGCGGAAGCCAAGGTGCTCATCACCGGCGATGGCGCGTGGCGGCGCGGCGCGGTCGTGCCGCTCAAGGAAATCGCCGACGCGGCAGTAGCCGAGTGCCCGTCGATCGAGAAGGTGCTCGTGCTCCGGCGCACCGAGCAGGACGTGGCCTGGACGGACGGGCGCGACGTGTGGTGGCACGACCTGGTGCCGCAGCAGAGCGTCGATTGCCCACCCGAGCCCATGGACTCCGAGGATCTGCTCTTCCTCCTCTATACGAGCGGCACTACCGCGAAGCCCAAGGGCATCATGCACACCACCGGCGGCTATCTCACCCAGGTCGCGTGGACGCACCAGAACGTGTTCGATCTCCAGCCCGACTCCGACGTGTACTGGTGTGCCGCCGATGTCGGCTGGGTCACCGGCCACTCGTACATCGTCTACGGCGCACTCGCGAACCGCGCGACGTGTGTGATCTACGAGGGAACGCCCGACTTCCCCGACAAGGATCGGATGTGGAAGATCGTCGAGAAGTACAAGGTGACGATCCTGTACACCGCACCCACGGCGATCCGCACCTTCATGAAGTGGGGCGCGGAGTGGCCGGAACGGCACGACCTGTCGTCGCTGCGCTTGATCGGCACGGTCGGTGAGCCCATCAACCCCGAGGCGTGGGTCTGGTACTGGAAGAACATCGGCGGCGAGCGTTGCCCGGTCGTCGACACGTGGTGGCAGACGGAGACCGGCGGGATGATGATCACCCCGCTCCCGGGCGCGACCACGTTGAAGCCCGGCAGCGCCACGTTCCCGTTGCCCGGGATCAGTGCCGACATCGTCGACGACGCAGGCGAGAGCGTGGCGATCCCGGGTGGCGGCTATCT
>JANOHN010000253.1:0-13957 GCA_031406505.1 Acidimicrobiia bacterium
ATGAGGCCCGGGTCGTCGCTGACCTCGACCCGCACGACGCCATCGGTGTGCTCCACCAAGAGGGCGACCTGACTGGGCTTCTGTCGTAGCGCGTCGGAGACGATCTCGCCGGTGAGCAGCTCATCGTCTTCGCGGACGTCGTGGCAGTCCCAATCCGCCAATACGTCGTCCACGAAGTGCCGCGCGTCCCTGGGCGCAGCTACCGAGGGTTCGAACCGCTGCTCGGCGCGGGCCATGACTCAGCCCGCCGCGACCGCGTCGGCCGACGACGCGTCGATGGGGCGAGAGGCGAGCGCGTCGTGCTCGTCAGGGTCGACTGTCTTGCTGGCGGCCTCGAGCTTGTCGGCGAGCGACGGTGAGATGGAGTCGACGCGGCGACCGGCGTTGCGGAGCAACTTGGACGTGTGCTCCTTGAGCATGGCGCGCCGGGCGCGGCCCTGCTCACCGTCGAACAGCCAGCCCGCGAACGCTCCGAGCCCGAGCCACGTCAGTCGCTTGGGAACCAGTCGCATCTTGGCCTCCTCGTAGGTGTCGAGGAGGTCTACCCAGAACGCCGGCCGGGTGAACCCCGCGGCGGCGATCCCTGGAAAGTGGGGGGGGATCGGCCCAATGAGGCCGTGGGATGGTGGAGAGACGGTGACAGGTGAGTCAGACGGCCTTGAGCGCCCGCGACGTGGCCCCACCGCGAGCCCCATAGTGCGAGAGCCAGGTCTCGAACTCCTTCGCCGGGAGGGCGGGGCTCAGGTAGAAGCCCTGTGCTCGGTGACATCCCAGCGCCGCGAGCGTGTTCCACACGTCCTCGTGCTCGACGCCTTCGGCGACAACCTGGAGCCCGAGGTTGCGGGCGAGCTCGATCGTCGAACGGACGATCGTGGCGTCGTCGGGATCGTCGACCATCCCCATCACGAATGACTTGTCGATCTTGAGCTCAGTGACCGGGAGCCGCTTCAGATAGGCGAGCGACGAGTAGCCGGTGCCGAAGTCGTCGATGGCAATGTGCACGCCGCGCATGCTCAGCTGCGACAGCGCCGCGACCGGACGAGTTGGGTCGGCCATCATCGTGCTCTCGGTGATCTCGAGCGTGAGGCTGCTGGGGGCGACGCCATTTTGGCGCAAGAGCCGGTCGACATCGTGCACGAAGCGCTCGTCGTAGAGGTTGCGCACCGAGACGTTGACCGCGACGCGCAAGTCGAGGCCGGCGTCTTCCCATGCCCGGCACTGCCTGAGTGCCTGGGCGAGCACCGTCTGGGTGAGCGGTCCCATGAGTCCGGTGGGTTCGGCGAGGGGGATGAAGTCGTCGGGTGGGAGCAAGCCGTGCACTGGGTGCTGCCAGCGGACGAGCGCCTCGGCGCCGAGGATGCGCCCGGTCGCGAGGTCGGCCTTCGGCTGGTAGTGCAGCACGAGGTGCTCGGACTCGATGGCGTGGCGGAGCTCGGAGAGCAGCGTGAGTCGGCGAGCATCGTGCCGGTCCCGTTCAGGCTCGTACGGCTCAAAGCCGCCACGGCGTTCCTTCGCCGCGTACATGGCGACGTCGGCCTTGCGGATGAGGTTGCCGACATCGTCGCCGTGCTCCGGGTACTGCGACGCGCCGATGCTCGCGCCGATCTCGAAGTGCAGGCTCTCGAGCTCGAACGGTGTGGCCAACGCGGCGTGGATGGACCCTGCGAGCGCGCGCGCCGTGTCTGGTCCATTCGTGCGGGCGAGCACAGCGAACTCGTCGCCACCTAGGCGCGCGACCACGTCGTCAGCTCGCAGCGCACTGCAGAGCCGGCGCGCGAAGTTCTGGAGGAGCTGGTCACCGATCTGGTGGCCGAGCGTGTCGTTGACCTCCTTGAAGTGGTCGAGGTCGATGATCAGCACGGCCAGCCCGCGGTCAGGGTGGTCGGCGATGGCCTGGGTGACCCGCTCGCGGAAATAGGTGCGGTTGGGTAGGTCTGTGAGCGGGTCGTGCGCCGCTTGGTGCTCCTTCTCCATGGAGACCTTCGCGCTGCGATAGGCCGCACCCATCGGCGCGAGGAGGAGAGGCACCAGTAACGCATCCTGCATAGCGACGACGACGACGATGGGGGTCAGCGAGAACACGACGACCGATGACGACGCGTAGAAGCCGACGTGGTGGCGGAGGTTGCGCAGTACCGGCAGGTCCTGGGCGAGCGAGACCGCGGCCGCGATCAGGACTGAGTTGACGAGCACGAAGGCGCCCGCTCCGAGGACGAAAAAGAGGGTCGAGTTCTGCGAGAAGTCGGCCGCGTGCTGGAAGTCGCCGGGCGCGATTGTCGATCCCGTGAGCACGAGTGCCGCCGTACCCCAGCTGAGCGTGTACTGCCCCACGTTGAACGCGGCCTTCCACCACGTCTTGCGGCCGACGATGTCGGAGGTGATGGACGCGATCGCCTGCGCGAGCAGGGCTGGCGCCGGTCCGAAGATCAGGAGGATGGCGAAGACGAAGGTCGTCGATGTGGTGACAGCCTGCTCTTCGTTGCGAAAGGTGACCGTGACCGGGAACAGCTCGCCGAGGATGACGACGGCCGTGAGCATGAAGAAGATGCCCCGCGCGGTGTCCGGGATCGGGCCCCCGACCACGCAGACGGCCACGAGGACCGCACTGCCGATGGCGATCACGCTGCTCACGTAGATCGTGAGGTTGCGGTCGCTGCCCCGCTTGCTCACTCGATTTCCTCCCATGACCGGGACCTTCCCGGTGCCCCACCTCGAGCGGGAATGCCCCGGGTCCGAAGACCCGGGGCACCCACCTTCATGTGCTCAGTTCCACTTCCACCCGGCGCCGAGAGCGGCGACGAGCGCGACGAGGCTGACCGCGGTCACACCCAGTCTGAGAAGACGGGCCTTCATACCGATCCCCTCTCAGTTGCCAACACCCCGAATGGTGTCGCTGTGGGCCTCTTTCGACCACTGAGGGCGATGACTAAAGCCACTCTCGGCGCGAACGGCGAATCGGACAAATCGGATGGCAATCTCAAGCAGGGGCCCGTCCGTGCCGATTCGCGGGGTCCACACTGTCTCCGGGGGTCGTCCACATGCTGCTCGTAGTGCTGGCGGTGCTGGCGATCGCCACCGTTCCACTCGTCGGGGGGCGACTCGGCCGGCTGGCCGACGTGAACCTGCGAGCGGTCTGGGCATTGGCCGCGGCGCTGCTGGCGCAGGTGCTCATCATCTCGGTGGTCCCGAGCGGCGATGAGACCCTGCGCCGGGCGCTCCACCTCGCCACCTATGTGGCGGTCCTCGTGTGGGTCGCGATCAACCACCAGCTGCGTTGGCGGTGGCTCGTCGTGGCGGGCGGCGCCCTCAACTTCGTCGTGATCGTGGCGAACAACGGAGTGATGCCCGCATCGCGGACGGCCCTCAAGGTGGCCGGCCTGGCCGGCCACAAGGGCTTCGAGAACTCCGCGCCGGTGGCCAACGCCTCACTGGCGTTCCTCGGCGACGTCTTCGCCGTCCCGGCGTCGCTGCCGCTCGCCAACGTGTACAGCATCGGCGACCTGTTGATCGTGCTCGGTATCTTCGTGCTCTTGCAGCGGCAGTGTGAATCGTTCCTCGCGTATCTGCTGGCGCGCGCCGGTGATGTGGCTCTGCGCGGGCTTGCGGTGGCTGGTGGGCCTAGCCTCGGGGCGTGTCGGGAGACCGGTTCGCACGCGCGATCGAGGCGATCGACGCGGCGAACGCGGCCGATCCCAATCGCATCCTGATCCGAGGGGTCGAGCAGCCGAAGGAGCTCGGGCACGCCGCGCTCGTCACCGAGTGGGTCGAGCGCCTCGAACCCGATGCGGGCGAGTCGCTGCTGCTCGCGGCACGGGCCCATCACCTTCGGCGGTGGACGATCCCGCGGTCCACGTACCCCGAGGGGCGGTCGGGATATCTGCGCTGGCGCAAGGCGCTGCATGAGCAGCACGCGAGCGAAGTGGCCGAGATCCTGACCGAGGCGGGATACGACGGCCCGACGATCAAGCGCGTGCAGGACCTCGTGCGCAAGCGAGGACTCGGTCGTGATGACGAGGTGCAGGTGCTCGAGGACGCGCTCTGTCTCGTGTTCGCGGAGACCCAGCTCCTGGACCTCGCACATCGGGTGGACGACGAGAAGATGGTCGACGTCATCCGCAAGACCCTCGTGAAGATGAGCCCCCGCGCCATCGACCTCGCCGCCGCCCTAGATCTCCCAGCCGTTGCCAAGGATCTCCTCGCCCGAGCCCTGGCTTGACGCTCCCACGGGGTTGTTGGGCGTTGCGAGCCGAGCAGCACGTACCCTTGCTCCTCCATGGCGACCCAGCTCTCGCATCTCAGTGCCCTCGAGTCCGAGTCCATCCACATCTTTCGGGAGGTCGCGGCCGAGTTCGAAAAGCCGGTGCTGCTGTTCTCGGGAGGCAAAGACTCGGCCGTCATGCTCCGACTGGCCGAGAAGGCCTTCTGGCCCGCCAAGATCCCGTTCCCAGTCATGCACATCGACACCGGGCAGAACTTCGAGGAAGCCCTCGACTACCGCGACCGTCGGGTGGCCGAGCTCGGTATCACGCTGGTCGTCGCATCAGTGCAGGACTCGATCGACTCGGGGCGCGCGGTCGAGGAGACGGGCCCGAAGGCAAGCCGCAACCGGCTCCAGACGGTCACGTTGCTCGACGCGATCACCGAGCACGGGTTCGACGCGGTGTTCGGTGGCGGCCGGCGCGACGAGGAGAAGGCGCGCGCCAAGGAGCGCGTGTACTCGTTCCGCGACGAGTTCGGGCAGTGGGACCCCAAGAACCAGCGTCCTGAGCTCTGGAACCTCTACAACGGGCGGCACCGAAAGGGCGAGCACATCCGGATCTTCCCGCTTTCGAACTGGACCGAGCTCGACGTGTGGCAGTACGTCGCCGACGACGGCGTCGAGTTGCCATCCCTTTACTACGCCCACCGCCGTGAGGTATTCCGTCGCGACGGCATGTTGATTGCAGTCACCCCGTACGTCACCGTGATGGACGACGAGGAGCCCGAAGAGATGATGGTGCGCTTCCGCACGGTCGGCGACGCGTCGTGCACCGGTGCGGTGGAGTCGAGCGCCGCGACCGTGGAGCAGGTGATCCTCGAGGTCGCCGCGTCACGCCTCACCGAGCGGGGCGAGACTCGCGCCGACGACCGCATCTCCGAAGCCGGCATGGAAGACCGCAAGCGCGAGGGTTACTTCTGATGCCCAGAACATGTTTTGGCGTCAACAAGCGCGGAATGGTCGCGCTTCTTGACGCCAAATGCCGAGGGAATGGCTGATGGAGCTGCTGCGCTTTGCGACCGCGGGATCGGTCGACGACGGGAAGTCGACGTTGATCGGCCGGTTGCTGCTCGAGACCAAGCAGATCTTCGAGGACCAGCTCGAGGCGGTCGAACGCACGAGCCGAGACAAGGGCTTCGACTACACGAACCTCGCGCTGCTCACCGACGGTCTACGGGCCGAACGGGAACAGGGGATCACGATCGACGTGGCGTACCGGTACTTCGCCACGCCCCGACGCAAGTTCATCATCGCCGACACGCCGGGTCACATTCAGTACACGCGCAACATGGTCACCGGTGCGTCGACCGCAGACCTCGCGCTTGTGCTCGTCGACGCCCGCAAAGGCGTGCTCGAGCAGTCGAAGCGCCACGCGGTGATCGCCTCGCTCCTCCAGGTCAAGCACCTCGTGCTGTGCGTGAACAAGATGGACCTGGTCGAGTTCGACGAAGCCCGCTTCGACGAGATCTGCGAGGAGTTCTCCGACTTCGCAGCCAAGCTCGACATCGACGACCTGGCGTTCATCCCGGTCTCGGCGCTGCTCGGCGACAACGTGGTGACACACTCGCCGAACACGCCCTGGTACGAGGGCCCGACGCTGCTCCATCATCTTGAGCACGTCTACATCGGCTCCGACCGCAACCTCATCGACGCGCGGTTTCCCGTGCAGTACGTGGTGCGCCCGATGTCGCACGATCACCACGACTACCGCGGCTACGCGGGGCAGGTGGCGAGTGGCATGTTCCGGCCGGGCGACGAGGTGCTCGTGCTCCCGTCGGGGTTCACCACGACGATCGCCGGGATCGACGAGTTCGGGGGTCCGGTCGAGCAGGCGTACCCCCCGATGTCGGTGAATGTCCGTCTCCGCGACGATCTCGACGTAAGCCGCGGCGACATGTTCGCCCGACCGAACAACGCACCCACTGTCACGCAGGACGTTGACGCGATGATCTGCTGGTTCAGCGAGCGCCCGCTCCAGGCCGGGCAGATCTACGGTGTGAAGCACACGACGCGAGTCGCCCGAGCTCGCATCCAAGACCTCAACTACCGCCTCGACGTCAACTCGCTGCACCGCGAGGACGAGCAGACCACGCTGGAGATGAACGACATCGGCCGCATCTCGATGCGCACGACGGTGCCGCTCTTCGTCGACGAGTACCGCCGCAATCGAATCACCGGCAGCTTCATCCTCATCGACGAGGGAACGTTCGAGACGGTGGGTGCGGGAATGATCCTCGCCGCGCAGGCGGGATGAGGCGAGGAGTGGCATCGCCGGTACCCTGCCCGAGCCGGTCGCCGAAGTGGAGTGGAGCAGCCCGGCGCCGAAGGCGCCGAGAGCGGGAAAGATGAGCTCGGAGGCTGCTTCGCCGCGGAGTCCCGACGTGGTCTGGCACGAGGAGGGTGTGCCACGGGCCGAGCGCTGGGCGTCGGCCGACCTCGGTGGAGCAACCGTGTGGCTCACCGGATTGTCGGGGTCGGGCAAGTCCACGATCGCCGGCGCGCTCACCCGTCGCCTCGTGGCTCGGGGGACGCCGACGTACACGCTCGACGGCGACAACCTGCGCCACGGTCTGAACGGCGATCTCGGGTTTGCCCCTGAAGATCGAGTAGAGAACGTGCGCCGCGTCGCTGAGGTGGCTCGACTCTTCGCTGACGCCGGCGTCGTCGCGGTTGTTCCGGTCATCAGTCCGTATCGCGCCGGCCGTGACCATGCGCGACGGCTCCACGAAGCTGCGGGGCTTACGTTCGTCGAGGTGTTCGTCGACGCGCCCCTTGCGACGTGCGAGGCTCGCGACCCCAAGGGTCTCTACGCGAAAGCGCGTGCAGGGGAGCTCCCTGGCTTCACGGGGATCGACGACCCGTACGAAGCGCCCGAACAGCCCGAGCTGGTGGTTGCTGCCGACCGTGAGCAACCCGACGACGCGGCCGCGCGGATCGCTGCGCTCCTCGACGAAACGACGTCAGCCCGGGGCTGACGCGTCCGGCGATCCGGTCTTGGCGGGTCGGAGATTCGTGAAGAGCTGAGGCACCGCCCATTGGGCGACGAGCTCGGCGCCGGCGTCGTTGAAGTGGATGAGGTCGACCTCTCGAATCGAAACGTCGTTGACCGAAGCGGTCCATGTGCCGCTCGGGCACACCAACGGATTGATATCGAGCACCGCGGCGCGGCTGGGAAGCTCGGCGACGGCCGTGCGCAGGATGTCGTTCCACCGGTTCACCCATGCGTCGTTGAAGGCCGAGCGGTCGCGGTCCACCTGGTGAGCCCAACCCTGCTTGGCGTACGGAAGCGTGAGCCAGAAGACGCGCGCGCCGCGTGCCGACAGGATGCGGGTAGCGGTCTGGATGTCGCTCGTCGCGAGTGCGGCGCCTTCGGGAGCGTCGAAACGCTTCTCGACTCCGTCGATGAGGCGGTCGGCTGTGTCGTGACCACCGACGAGCACGACGACGACGTCGGGGTCGAAGTCGTCGATGTGCTCTGGCCAGCGCTCGCGCCAGGTCGGCTTGCACGCTGGGTTCTCCGGCTGCCAGATGCCGATCCAGTACTCGCCGACGTCGGAGAGTCCGCATCCGGGCACCGACGCGTTCCACAGCACGAAGTCGCCGGCGGCAGCCGCGCGTTCGAAGCCGGGCGCCAAGGACCCAGCCATGGAGTCACCGACCAGCAGCACCCGTCGTGGAAGCTCGACGCGCGCGGCGCGTGCGGGGACCATCTTGGGTGCCTCGAGGTCGCGCGCCGCCACTTCCACTCGAGGCGCGGGTGCGCTCGACGTGGCGACCACCACGGTCACGAGCACCGCGGCCACCGCCGCGGGAGCGAGCCGTTTGAGCTTCTGCGCACTCACCGTACCTCGCCGGATCGGCATCTCGACGAGGTAGTACGAGAGCGACGCCACGCCGAACGTGATCGCGATTCGCAGCGAGAGCAACGCGTAGCCGTCGATGCCCACGCGATCGGGTGACAGCACCACGAAGATCGGCCAGTGCCAGAGGTAGAGGCCGTAGGAGATCTGACCGATCCACCGCAGCGGCCGAACCGAGAGGACGGCGCCGAGCGGCCCCACCTTGGGCTGCGTGACCGCGGTGATCACGACGGCCACGAGCAGCGCCTCCACAAGGAACCCGCCGCGGTAGAGCGCGTCGGAGCGGTCCGACACGGTCGTCCAGATGTACCCGAGCGCGAGCGCCGCGGCCACGCCGGCACTCTGCAGCGCGACGCGCGCCGCTCGGGTGCTCGGCGAGCGGACCTTGCGCAGAAGCATGCCAAGCAGCGCGCCGACGAGCAGCGACTGCGCGCGGGTGTCGGTGCCGTAGTAGACGCGTGAGGGGTCGTGGCCTGGTTGGTGGAGGGCGAACATCGCCGCGACCGACAGCGCGAGGAGCCCCGCTGTCACGGCCGGAAGTACGCGTGACGCACCGCGACGGAGCAGCAGCATCCCGAACACGAGGAGCGGCCAGAGCAGATAGAACTGCTCCTCGATCGCGAGCGACCACATGTGCTTCAGCGGCGATGGCGCGGCGAACTGCTCGAAATATGAGCCACCCGTGGAGATGAACCGCCAGTTGGCGACATACCCAAGGGTGGCGAACGCGTCACCACGAATCGTCCGCAGCTCGTCCGCGTTGGCGATCGTCACGGCGTAGACCGCGACCGCGACGAGCACGAGGAGCAGTGCAGGAAGGAGGCGCTTCGCGCGGCGCGTCCAGAACCCCGGCAGGTTGATGCTCCCGTCGGACTTCCACTCGGAGAGGAGGAGCGTGGTGATGAGGAAGCCGCTGAGGACGAAGAAGAGGTCGACGCCGAGGAAGCCGCCGGGGGCCCACGACACGCCACCGTGGTAGAGGATCACCCCGAGGACGGCCACCGCGCGAAGCCCGTCCAGCGATGGGAGGTAGCGGAGCCGGCCACTCATCGTGGCATCAGGCTACTGGTCGGAAAATGCAGCAACGACCGGGGCGCGGAGCGCCCCGGTCGCCGCTGGACGCCCCTATCCGCCGAAGTTCTGCGTGGCGTAGACCTGCGAGCCGTCGGGGGAGACGGCGAGGCCGATGCCGAGCGAGCTGAACGAGCCGGAGAGGACGTTGGTGCGGTGGGTTGCGGAGGCCATCCACGCGTCGACCATCTGGTCGGGACTCATCCCCGCGGCGCCGCGCAGCACGTTCTCGCCGAGGGTGCCATAGCCGCCGTAGCCGGGTGAGCGGATCACGCCGGCGAGGTCGCGGTGGTGGAGGTTGCCCGAAGCGGCCATCTGGGCGCTCCAGTCGGTGGCGAGACAGCTGAGCTGCCCGTCCCAGGCCAACGCGGCGAGTCCGTTGGCGGCGCGCTCGGCGTTGACTCGGTTGTAGATGGCTGCACTGGTGCCATCGGCGCCGCATGCGCTCACCGGAGGACCCTGGGCCGGATCTGGCCCACAGGCGGTCGCCACGAGGGCCATGGCCACGACAGCCAGGATGACCCTGAGTCGACGGGTGCGGAGTACGTGCATGGCGTGGGCCTTCCCTCGTGGTGCCTGTAGAGAGGGAATCGGTCACGCTCAGCGCGATCTTGAGACAACGGAACCACAACTAGTGGTCGCCAGTGGGTCGGTCGAAAGATCAGTCGGTGGGTCAGTCGGTGGGCCTCCGGACCATCGCCTGGAAGCGGTCGTAGAGCCCATCGACCCCCGAGCCGTGGAGGGTCATGCCGCCGTCGACAACCAGGTTCTGACCGGTCACGAAGCGGGCGAGGTCGGACGCCAGGAAGACGACCACATCGGCGATGTCCTCCGGCGCTCCGATGCGGGCGAGGGGCGTCTTCTCGGTCATGAACGGCACGGTCCAGTCGAAGCCAGTGAGGAGGATGTCGGTGAGGCCCGTGTGGATCATCCCCGGCGCGATCGCGTTCACCCGGATCGTCGGCCCGTACTCGAGCGCGGCGGTGGCCGTGAGCGCCGCGACCGCCGCCTTGGCCGCCGCGTACGGTGCCTCGCCTGCCGCCGGGCGGGTTCCACTGATCGACGAGGTGCTCACGATGCTCCCGCCCCCACCCTCGAGCATCAGGGGTACGGCCGCACGGAATCCGTGGAACACGCCCGTGAGGTTCAGCCGCACGACGCGGTCCCACTCCGCCAGGTCCCACTCGTGGATCATCGCCATGTTCGAGCTGCCGGCGTTGTTGAACAGGGTGGTCAAACCGCCCATCTGCGCGTGCGCCTCGCGGATCGCGCCGTCGAGTGCTTCGAAGTCGGTCACGTCGGCCTTGTAGGCGTGCCCGCTCACGTCGCGGGCCACGGTCTCGGCCGCATCACCGTCGAGGTCGATGACCGCGACGACTGCACCCTCGGCCGCCATCCGCCGAGCAGTTGCCGCGCCGATGCCCGAGCCGCCGCCGGTGATGACCGCGCGCTGTCCGTCGAGCAGGCCCATGGGTCGCCTCCGCGTCCGTCGTGCCGGTGTGCCCCCGATGCCCGGGCCGCGGCGACCATGATGGTCCCTCCGGGGGAGGAGCGCGCAGCGGACTGATGTGGAAGGTGACCCTCAGGGGCATCCTGGCGCGCAAGGTGCGCCTGGTGCTCACAGCCCTCGCGGTGCTGCTCGGCGTGAGCTTCGTGAGCGGCACCTACGTGCTCACCGACACGCTCGACCAGTCGTTCCGCGGGCTCTTTCGCCAGTTCGCCTCGGGGATCGACCTCGTGATCCGTCAGGAGGCGCCGTTCGGAGGCGACACGGGGCGCGACCGATTCCCGGGCACCCTTGTCGAACAAGCCGCTGCCGTCCCGGGTGTGGCCACCGCCAACGGGTTCCTCCAGGACTACGCACAGTTCGTCGATCAGCAGGGCGACGCGATCCAGACGGGCGGCGCGCCTACCCGCGGGATCTCGTGGTCACAAGATGGGAGCAAGGGGCCGTTGCAGCTCGTGGCCGACGGTGGTCGGCGCGGGCATCCCCCTCGAGGTCGCCACCAGGTGGCGATGGACGCCGGCACGGCGCGCGAGTTCGGGTTCCACATCGGCGACCGCGTGCGGGTGCTGCTCGAGGGGCCAGCTGAGCGGTTCACGATCGTCGGGTTGTTCACCTTCGGGAACCAACAGGAGATCGGCGCGCTCACGTTCGGGGCCTTTGACCTCTCGACTGCGCAGGAGGTGTTCGGCGCGCCCGAGCTCGTCGACTGGGTCAACGTCACCGCCGAGCCGGGCGTGTCGATCCGCGAGCTGCGCACGCAGCTGGGTGCGGCGATCGGTCCGGAGTACGACGTGGAGCTCGCGAGCAGCTTCACGGCTGACAACGGCGACCAGGTACTCGACTTCCTCGACCTGTTGACGCAGCTCCTGCTCGGGTTTGCGGCTATCGGGCTCGTGGTCGGCGCGTTCATCATCTTCAACACGTTCTCGATCCTCGTCGCGCAACGAACTCGAGAGTTCGGGTTGCTGCGAGCGATGGGCGCGAGTGGTCGTCAAGTGATCCTGTCGGTAGTGGTCGAAGCCACCGTCGTGGGACTGATCGCGTCGATCGCCGGGCTCGTCGTGGGCTTCGGACTTGCGGCGGGGCTGCTCGCGCTCGTGAGCGCGCTCGGACGTGACTTCCCGGACGGCTCACTCATCCTCACCGATCGCACCGTGATCGCGTCGCTCGCGGTGGGAGTGGTGGTGACGGTGGCGTCGTCGCTGTGGCCCGCGGTGCGAGCCGCCCGGGTGCCGCCCGTGGCTGCGATCAACGACGTGTTGCCGGCGCATGCGCGTCCGTTGCGGTGGCGGATCCTCGCGGGGACGGTGCTCGTGGCCGTTGCGATTCCCGCGCTGATCATCGGGCTCGATCGCACGCGGGACGCGATCGATGTGGTCAACGAGATCTGGTTGGTCGCCCTCGGTGCGCTCCTAGCGTTCCTCGGCGCGGTCGTGCTCTTGGCCGCGTTCGCCCGCCCGCTCGCGGGCTTCCTCGGGCGCCCGCTGCGAGCACTCGATGTGACCGGCGTGCTCGCCCGGGCCAACGCCATGCGGAACCCGCGGCGCACGGCTGCGACCGCGTCGGCGCTCGTCATCGGATTGGCGCTTGTGGGCCTGGTGTCGATCTTCGGCGCGTCGGCCAAGGCGTCGGTGAACGCGGCAGTGAAAGCCGGCGTCCGTGCCGACTTTGTGCTCAAGGCACAGCAGTTCTCGGGCTTCTCGCAGCAGGTCGCGGATCGACTCGATCCGCTGCCGGAGCTCGACGCGGTCGCGGCCTTTCGCTTCGGGAACGTGCGAGTCAACACGCAAGAGGAGGTCGTGGCCGGCGTCTCGGCGCGTGAGCTTGGCCCAGTGGTGCAGCTCGACCTCGAGGAGGGAAGCGTTCGGGCGATGGTGGCGACGGCATCCTTGTGCACCGGGACGCGGCAACGCTGTACCAGGTCGGGATCGGCGACGTGCTCAGCGTGCAGTTCCCGAGCGGCTTTCAGAGCCTGCGAGTCGCCGGCATCTACGGCCAAGAGGACTTCGTGGGTTTGTTCCCCGTCGACTTCATCGTGCCGAAGCGCGCATATTCACTGGGATTCGGTGCCGACGACCAGGACCAGCTCATCTACGCCAAGGCTGCCGGCAGTCGTGTCGTCGCCCGAGCCGCGATCGAGGGCGCGCTCGGGCGCGACTTCCCGAATATCGACGTGCTGTCGCGTCAGGAGTACCGAGCCGACACTGTGCAGGCGATCGATCGCTTCCTCGCGGTCACGATTGCGCTGCTACTCCTGTCCGAGATCATCGCCGTGCTCGGGATCGTGAACACCATGGCGCTCTCGGTGTACGAGCGCACGCACGAGCTCGGCCTCCTGCGCGCGGTCGGGATGTCGCGACGGCAGGTGCGTCGGATGGTGCGAGGAGAGTCGGTACTGGTTGCGCTCATTGGCGGACTCGTGGGCATCGGCGTCGGGCTCTTGTGGGGTTGGGTGTTCACGTCGTCGCTCTCCACGCAAGGGATCACCGAGGTGCGCATCCCGGAGGGGGAGTTCGGGGCGTTCGTGGTGCTCTCGATGGTCGCGGGCGTCATTGCCGGCTTGCTGCCGTCATGGCGAGCGTCGCGGCTCGACGTCTTGAGCGCGATCACCACGGAATGATGGAGATCCGATGGGCCTGCTGATCATTGCCGCTGTCGCCATCGCCGTGGTCGGACTGGTGGTGTTCGTGGTGTTCGCGCAGCCGCGCCCCGTGTGGGCGGACGCAGCCGAGCACACGCGTCAGTTCTGGCTGACGTGGATCGCCGGGGCGCTGCTCATCGGTGTGGCACCGGCCGCGGCCGGCGCGCTGAGTGACGGGGCGGCAGCGGTGTGGCTCACGGTGTGGGCTGCGCTCGCCGCGGGGCAGCCGGCGATGTGGGCCGACGTGCTCGAGGTGCGGCGCGACGTCGCCCGGCGCCGGCGGACCACCCTCGACAAGCGCGGCCGCGGGCAGGCGCGCGTGGAAGCGGCGGCAGTTCGCTGGCATGAGGAGTGACCACGCAGGCTCGCGGGACCCGGCTGATACTCTCGGTGCTTCCCACGGGCGGTTAGCTCAGCATGGTAGAGCACTTGCTCGACACGCAAGGGGTCACAGGTTCAAGTCCTGTACCGCCCACTCCAAGACATTCGAGCCCCGCGGGAAATTCCTCAAGTATTCCCCGAGGTTGTGCCGATCCTCTGAGCCAACACCACGCAGGTCTTGGGGCAAGGGGAACTGGGCATGGACGAACTCGACCGCAGCAGCGGTCCTCTGGGCGGAC